>PLTL01000336.1 GCA_003164475.1 Candidatus Dormiibacterota bacterium
TGGCCTTGATGGTGTAGCGTTCCGCGGCGGCAATCTGCCGGAGCCCCGAGACCGCGAATTCCCGGCCGATGATCAGCACCGCCATCCAACCCGGCAGGACGCGCACCTGCACCAGCGAGACCAAAGCTGCGGAAATCAATAACTTATCGGCAATGGGATCAAGCAATGTTCCGATGGTGGTGACTTGTTTCCAGCGCCGGGCCAGGTAGCCGTCCAGGTAGTCGGTCGTCGCGGCCACCGCGAAGGCCAGCGCCGCCGCCACGTCGTGACCATCCAGGACCAGCCAGACCACCACCGGAGTCAGCGCCAATCTAAGCCCGGTGGCGAGCGCGACCACCGTTGTCCTGGTCTTGGAGCGCACTCGCGGCACCACGGCGCCGGCGGTCATGCTCCTCACCTCAGCGCGGTTCACGATCGGAGCTGCAGCCCTTGGGGCCGGAGGGGGGAAGCATGCGCCCCGTATCGTCTCACTCGACCGGGGCGCTCGAGATCAGGGAGCGGACGGCGTCCGCGTCGGGCAGCTCGAGTGCCCGCTCTGCCAGCCGCCGGGCTTCGGGGACGTCGAGTTGGCGCACCGCCTCCTTGACCTCAGCCACCAGCGGCACCGCCACCGAGAGCTCGCGAACTCCGAGCCCCACCAGCAGCGCGGTCGCCCCTTGCTGTCCCGCCAGCTCCCCGCAGACCGCGACCTGGCGCTGGCGCGGCCCGGCCCCGTCAACCGCGGCCCGCACCAGCCGCAGCACCGCCGGGTGTAGAGCGTCGGCGAGGGCGGAGACCCGCGCGTTGGTACGGTCGGCGGCCAGGGTGTACTGGGAGAGGTCGTTGGTCCCGATCGAGAAGAACTCGGCCTCCTCGGCCAGATGAGCGGAGGCCAGGGCCGCCGCCGGCACCTCCACCATGATCCCCACCTCCAGCCGCACCCCCTGGGCACCCTTCCCCTCCGCTGCGATCGCGGCCGCGACGGCTTGCCGCGCCGCCCTGAGCTCGGACAGGGTAGCCACCATGGGGAACATGACCCGGACGGGGTGCTTCAGAGCCACCCTGACCGCGGCTTGCAGCTGCACCGAGAGCACCTCGGGTTGGGCCAGACCCAGGCGAAGGCCTCGGACCCCCAGCGCGGGGTTATCCTCCTCCGCCTGCTGGAGGTAGGGCAGCCGCTTGTCTGCACCAACATCGAGAGTGCGGATGGTCAGGGGGCGCCCCTCGAGGGCGGCGGCGATCTCCCCGTAAGCTGCGGCCTGGGACTCGATGTCGGGCATGGAAACGGCCCGGAGGAAGAGGAACTCCGTGCGCAGCAGCCCCACCCCGTCGGCCCCCGCCGCCCGGGCCGCCCTGGCCTCCTCCACGGAGCCGATGTTGGCCGCCACCTGGATCTGAACTCCATCCCGGGTCAGCGCCGGGCGCTGGGACGCGGCCCTGGCCCGAGCGGCCGCCTTGGCCGCCCGCCGGGCCCGCTGCTTAGCGGCTCGCACCAGCTCGCCGGATGGCTCCACCACCACGAGCCCGCGGTCGCCATCGAGCAGGACCAGGGTGCCGGTTGGGACCTCCACCAGACGCGGACCCAAGCCCGCCACCGCAGGGATGCCCAGGGCCCGGGCGAGGATCGCCGTGTGTGAGGTGGGCCCACCGCCGGCGGTGGCGATCCCCAGCACCTGCTCCCGGTCCAGACCCGCGGTGTCGGTCGGGGTCAGGTCCTGGGCCACCAGGACCCCGCGGCCGGTGATCGTGGCCTGCCCGGCCCCGCAGAGGTGGCCAAGCACCTTGTTGCTCACCCCCTCCAAGTCGGCGGCCCGCAGCCGCATCCGAGACGCCTCCATTCCCTCCCACTCACGCCGTGCCTCGGCCACGGTGTCCGCCCAGGCCCGGGCGGCGCCCTGATGGCGCTCGCTGATCGCCGTCCGGGTGGGGTCAAGCAACTCAGGGTCATCGAGAAACAGCAGAAGGGCGTCGATGATGGCGGCCTCATAGGCACCGGCACTGACCCGGGTGGAGTCCCGCAGTGCCTCCAGCTCGCCCCGGGTCGCCCCCAGGGCCTGCTCCAGCTTCCCCAGCTCTTTGGCGGGGTCCTCGCTCAGCTCCTGGGGGATGGTGAATTCGACCTTCCCCAGCACCTGGACCGGACCCACGGCCGTGCCCCTCGAGGCGGCCAGCCCCCTCAGCTCGCCCTTACGCTGGGAACGCCGCCCTGGCGACGTCTCCGGGGTTGCCGGCTCCGGGCCAGGGGCCCCCGCGTCCGCCGGCTCATCGAAGCGGCGGCTGGCCAGGTCCTGGATCGCCTCGATCACCCTGGCGGCGTCCGGCCCCGCCGCCTGCACGCGCAGGCGCTGGCCGCTCCGGATCTGCAGCCTGGCCAGGGCGTTGAAGCTGGTGGCGCTCACCGGGCCCGCCCCGGTGCTCTCGTTGCTGGCGACGACTCGTGCGTCCAGGCCGGCGCATGCCCGCACCACCCGGGAGGCCGGGCGGGCATGCAGCCCCAAGGGCAACTCCACCGGCACGGTCAGTTCCAGGGCATCGGCTGGCATCTCCGGTTTGTCGCTCGGTGGCGCTGCCGAGGCCTCGGGGCCCTCCAGCTGGGCGGCCTTGGCCGCCAGCGCCCCCGAGGCCTCGGCGCGCACCTGCTCCAGCCCCTCCCCCAACCGGGCGGCAACCGCGGCCGCGACCGCACCCTCCACCAGGGGCGCCGAGGACAAGACCACCCGGTGCCGGCGCTCCTCGGGGAGGAACTCCAGTGCCATCTCGGCCGAGAGCAATGCGCTGCCCAGATCCATCAGGACCAGCACCCCTCGCTCCGACCAAGCGGCCTCAATCGCGGCGGCCACCCGGCTGGCATCGGTCCCCAGGGCCGTCTCCGGCGGCTCCATCCCCCCGGCGGGGACGATGCGGACCTCCTCCCCGGCCATCGCCCGCGCCAGCTCCGCCGCCCCTTCAGCCAACTGGCGGCTGTGGGAGACCAGAACCAGCCCCACCGGCTGCTCTGGGGTCAGGCTGCCGGGCTCCAGCTCACCGGCCACCGTAGGCTTTGTAGAGGATCTCCACCGGATGCGCCGTGGGGAGCCCGGTGGCGTGGGAGATCTGCCAGCGACAGGTCTCCCCCTCGCAGAGCACCAGGTCGGGCCGCGCCTCCTGGATGTCGGCGAAGAGCGGAGCCCCCACCCGCATGGCTATGTCGTACTTCTCGGCCTTGGTGCCGTAGGTGCCAGCGGTCCCACAGCAGGACCGGTCCAATTCCACGACTTTCAGCCCCGGGACCAGGGAGAGGATGTCGAGGGCGGGCTTGCCGATCTGCTGGTTCTGCTGCTGGCAGGCGGCGTGGTAGGCAACCGTCAGCGGGACCCCCACGAAGTCGGTTCGGAGCTCCCCCCGCTCGTGGCGATCGCGGAGGAACTCGAAGAGGTCGTAGGTGCGGGCCGCCAGCTCGCGCACCGGACGGTCCTCGACCCCGAGGATCTCGATGGCCTCGCGCTTCAGCATCAGGCCACAGCTGGTGGAGGTGGCGACCACGTCCAGCCCCGCCAGACCACCCTCCGAGAGCTGGGCGGTCAGCCGGCGCACATACTCACGGGCGGCCGGGTAGAGCCCGTTGGACTGCAGTGGAAGTCCGCAGCAACCCTGGCGGGGGACCTCCACCTGGAAGCCGTTGTGCTCCAGAACCGCGATGGTCATCTCCCCCAGGCGGGGCTCGAAGTAATTGG
>PLTL01000244.1 GCA_003164475.1 Candidatus Dormiibacterota bacterium
CTCCTTAACGAAATTCTGAGGTTAGACAGTCCGTCACGAGCCGCCCCGGAGCCTTCCCATTCGGTCGGCGGCATCCCGCTGCCGGGTCGGCATGACCCGGGCATAGGTGGGCGCGGTGAGGGCGAGGCTGACGCTGGAGTGGCCGAGTAGGGGGCTCACGGTGGCAAGGCCCGCCCCGGAGCCGAGCATTAGCCCGGCATAGGCATGGCGTAGGTGATGCCACCGCATCGGGGGCAGGCCGGCCGCCGCGAGGGCCTGCTCGAAATGGTGGGTAAGGGCTGAGCCATTCCGCGGCTGGCCGGTGCTGGTGGTGAAGAGCAGGCTGGGGATCGGCTCTCGCCACCTGCTGCCTGCTGCCATTCGAGCCCCCAACTGAGCCTGCTGCTCTTGGGCCAGGGCCTCCACCGCGGCCCCGGTGAGTGGGATGATTCGCCGAGAGGTCCGGCTCTTCACCTCTACTAAGTGGTATGCCCCCGCGATCCGCTGCAGGGCCTGGGTGACGTGCAACTCCCCGGCGCCAACGTCCACGTCCCGCCATCGGACCCCCAAGAGCTCGCCTTGCCTCAGCCCGGTGTGGATCGCCACTGTCACCAGTCTCCGCAGTCTCGGCTCGGGCATGGCTTGGATCACGGCCTCGGATTCAGTGGAGGTCAGTATCCGAGGGGGCTGGTAGGAAATCCTGGGCGGCCTTGCCAGCCCGGCCACGTTACGGGCGACCAGACCGTCCCTCAACGCGTCGTTCAGGGCCGCTCTCAGCACGCTTCTGGCATGGGCCGCCGTCTGGGGGCTGAGCCCCTGCGCCTGGAGCTTGGCGAGGAGCCGGTCCACGTCGCTCGGGTCAAGTCTGCCAAGCCTGATCCGCCCCAGTGCCGGGATGACTTGCAACCGCACCAGCCCCGAGTACCGGGCCCAGGTGGAGGGCCGGACCCTCGGGGCGATGACCTCCAGCCACTCCTCAAGGAACCGGCCCACGGTGACCCCGGCGGGGGGCGGGCGGGAACCCCGGTCCAGACCGACTAGCGCCTGTCTGAGGGCACGCTCAGCCTCGGTTCGGGAATGGCAGTAAATCGAGCGTCTGACCCGCCGGCCATTCTCCCAACCGGCGCTGAATCTGGCCTCCCACAAGCCATCGGCCCGGAGGTTGATGCTGCCCGTCCCCCGTCCCCGACGCTTGGCCGCCACGCGCCAATGGTAGGGAGCCCCTCCTGGGCTGGGGCACCTCCGGCGGACCCCGAGCGGGGGCGGGGAGCGGTATCTCCGCCTTCCAGTCCGCCTGGTGCCGGGCGGGGCTGCCCCAGCTTCGGTGGCATGACCTCCGCGGGGCTGATGCCGGGCTCCTGCTAGCCTCGGGGACCGATCTGGCGGTAATCTCGAAGCGGATGGGGCATGCATCAACTTCAACTACAGCCCGAGCATATTCTGGGGTCGCAGACATCCTTCAGGTTGAGGCCAGCGCGCGGCTGGGGAGGCTCTTGGGTGCCGGGTGAGCCACGACCAAGCAAGGACCGGACGCGGGTCGTCTGTGGCTACAGGTTCCCCGACCGGGAGCAGCCCTGCCAAGAATGGCTGGCGTGGTGGGCCGACGACTGGGATAGCCTTCGTTGGCGTGAGATCACGGGCATGAGCGTGGTCGGCGCATCCACTTGCCCGGTGGCGACCCGGGCCGAGTCGTTTGCCGAAAGGTTCGGGATGGCAGGGGTCTCAGTGCGTTGCTTCAAGGGTGAAGGGGTGCAGATCACGATCGGGGCACCGACGGCCAACGATCGGGTCGTCGACGTCGGTCGGTCCTTCGCGTTTGGCATGAGGGCGAGGAGTGCGGCACGGCCGGCCACGCGGGAAACCAGACGCACACAACGAAGCGCGAGGAGAGGCAACGCAAATGAGCAATGACGTCAAGACCGCGTTGCCGATCTTCGAAACGGCCAACAGCGGCGAGCCAGGGTTCTCGCAAGCGGTGTGCGAGCTGTTGACACCTCTTGTGGGCCCGTCGCGGCGCGTCATCAGGAGTACCAGGGAAGTAAGGAGACACTGTGACCATCGTTCTTGACGGCGGCTCGCTGACGATCGAGAGGCTGGTGCGCATCGCGCGCGGTGGCGAGAGAGTCGAGCTCGACACAGGAGCGCTGGAGCGTATCCGTGTGTGTCGCGCCATGATCGAGGACAAGCTCGCTGCCCACGAGATCATGTACGGCACCAACACGGGCATCGGTGAGTTCTCAGAGGTGGTGCTGAGCGACGAGCAGGTCGAGCAGTTCCAGCGGGCGCTGGTCTACAACCACGCGGCAGGTATCGGTGAGCCGCTGCCCCCGGAGGTGGTGCGGGCCGCCATGGCTGGCCGCATCAACGTCCACGCCCACGGCAACGCTGGCATCCGGCCCGAGATCACCCTGACTCTCGTTGCGATGCTGAACCAGGGCATGACTCCGGTCGTCTGCCAGAAAGGCTCGGTGGGCGCCTGTGGCGACCTTGCCCCCATGGCCCAGCTGGCGCTTTCGCTGATGGGCGAAGGCGAATCGTTCTACCAGGGTGAGCGGATGGCCACGAGCGTCGCCATGTCGCGCGCCGGCATTCCGATCCCGGGTCTGCAGGCCCGCGACGGCCTCGGTACAATAAACGGTGCCAACGTGCTCACTGCCATGAGCGCTCTGCTGCTTTACGACGTAGACCGCTGGCTGCGCCAGGCCGAGATCGCCTGCGCGATGTCGCTCGAGGCGCTGCTGGCAAACCTGAAGCCCTACGACACGCGTCTCCACCAACTGCGCGGTTTTCCCGGGGCGGTGCGCAGCGCCGCCGCGATCAGGCGTTGCATCGAGGGCAGCGACCTCACGTCGGGCAAGATCAAGACCAAGGTCCAGGACGCGTACTCGATGCGCTCGTCTCCGCAGGTGATCGGTGCCGCCCACGACGCGGTCGCCTGGGCGGCCAGCCAGGTCGAGATCGAGTTGAACGGGGTCGGCGACAACCCGATCTTCATCCCTGAGGACAAGCTCACGCTCACCGGCGCGAACTTTCAGGGCACACCTGTCTCGCTGCCCATGGAGATGGTCGGCCAGGCGATCACCATGGTGAGCGTGCTGTCGGAGCGGCGCATGAACCGGCTCGAGAACCCGGCCCTCAGCCAGGGACTGCCTGCTTTTCTGACCGCCGAGCCGGGCTTCTACAGCGGCCTAATGCTCAGCCAGTACACCGCCGACATGCTGATCACCGAGCAGCGCATCCTGGCGGCTCCGGCCTCGACCATGTCCATCCCGGCCGCGGCCGACCAGGAGGACTTCGTCTCGATGGGCATGAACACGGCCCTGAAGAACCGTCAGGTCATGCAAAACGCCTGGGCCGTACTTGGCATCGAGTTCATGGCCGCCGCCCAGGCGCTCGACTTTCGCGATTTCGCGCAAGGCAAAGGTGTGCGGGTCGCCCACGAAGTTGTCCGCCGACATGTCGAGCACCTCGGCGAGGATCGCCCACTGTATCCCGACCACAACGCCATGGCAGCCCTCGTGGAATCGGGGGAGATTCTCGAGGCGGTAGAGGCTGCCGTCGGACCGCTGGGATAGGCAAGTCTGTGGATGTCCCGAGGACTTCGTATCGCCTGACGCGTTGGTTCCCTTTGTGTGAGCCCGCCGGATGCTCACCGGGCAAGACACCTGTGGGCGATCGCGAATAGTGCAATGAGCTGATCACCAAAAGTGCAGAGGCTCCGGGGCAGGAGCGGAGCCCGGTAGGTGAACAGAAGAAGGGAGCCCCCGGGCAGGCCTTGGGTGTTGAGTCCACGCCTGAGGAGGCCCCGGTTGCAGTGTGAGGAAGTTGGGATGAGTTTGCGAGTCCTGCGATCCCATGGCTGGAGCCTGACGGCCCTGGCCCAGGAGTTCGGCATGAACTGGCGGACGGTGAAGCGGGAAGTGGAGAGCGAGGCACGCCGCCGGTACCGAGGCACCAGGGGCAGCGGCCCGCGGTCGACCCCAGCCAGGATGACGCCCATCCCCAGCGGGCCGTTCCCGATGGCATCGGACTGGCGCTGCCCCTCTTCCTCCCAGCTGCACCATCAGCTCATCCGAACCAGAACTCCAGCCCCGGGCAGATCTGCGCAGCGAGGGTCACTCGGGCCGACTTGGACGCGTAACCCCGAATCCACCGAT
>PLTL01000378.1 GCA_003164475.1 Candidatus Dormiibacterota bacterium
ACCCAGCACAACCCCGTGATCGCGGTGCACTACCGGCGCAAGCGAGAGGCTGGCAAGTCGAAGATGAACGCCCTCGGGCACTGCATGAGCAAGTCGCTGAGCCTGGTCTGGGGAGTCTGGCGCAACGGCCAGCCCTTCGACCCCAGCTACCGGGCTTGACAAAACCCTATGGGACCTAGAGCCGAGCCGACGCTCGGCTCTAGCAGTCAGCGGATCAGGAATCGGTCCAGTACTGCGGGTAGATATTGAGGTTGGGGTCCTGAGGCAACGTACCGTGAAGCGAGCTCTTGATCTCCGAGAGCTGGGAGTAGAAATTTGGAAGCCAGATCACGGGAAGCTGCTTGGCGAGGTAGTTCTCGTACTGAAAGAGCGGGGCGAGCCCGGGCTGAACATACGTCGCCCGAATGTACTTGTCGGCGGTCGGATTGCTGTAGCCGTTGAAGTCGGAACCTGACCCCATAGCGAAGATTTCGTCGCCAGTCGGGTAGAAGTTTGGTGAGTACGTATATGAGTGACCAAAACTACCGTAACTGATGAGCTGCCAGTGACACCCGAAACCTGTTGTCGGTTGGCACGGACTCAACTCCGAGAATACCTGGGACGGTGCGCTCGGATCTAGAGTGACGCCGATCCCTGCCAGCGACCATGCCGACCGTACCACTTGCATCATCGCCGAGAAGACGGCCGAACCAGTCGTGTACTGGAGGGTAAACTCCAGTACCTTGCCCTGCTTGATTCCAGCACCGCAGTCTATTGCCGCGGTTCCAGGCCGGATACACGTATCAACTCCATCAGGGCGCACCTTCCAACCATGACTCGCCAGCAGGTTCTTAGCGATTCCGACGTTGTAGTGGTAGAGGTTATGAGTCTCATCCGTCGTTACATAGGCGCTGGTCGGACGAAGTGGGACAGGGCCATACGTTGGGTAACCCTCACCGTGGAGAATCGACTTGATCATCTCTGGCTGGTTGACCAAACGTTGCAACGCCTGTCGGAAGTACAGTTGTTTGAACAAGGGACCGACTTGTGGGTTGGTGAAATTGTCAAGAATGTAATTGATACCCCAAACGCTCCAGGGGTGAAGTTTGTATCCGAGCTTAGCAAGGACCGCCGTCTCATCTAGGTCCTCGATTGGGAGGTAGCCGTAGTCGAGTGACCCGGCCCGCAGGGCATCGAACTCGGAAGTGTCGCTGGTGAAAGGCAGTTCCGCGAAGTACTTGATTTGGGGCTTCCCCGGTCCCGTGTACTTGTCGTTGCGCACAAACTCGGTATACCCGGTCGAAGACGCATAAGCCGCTACCTTCCAAGGGCCGTCTACGACGCTCCACAGAGGGTTGGTGGCGTAGGTTGACAGGGTGGTTGATTGGCCATCCAAGAATTGGTAGACCTGAATCGCCCCAGACGTGGTCGTGTCGTAGTCGTTGACTGTCCCACGGCTTGACGTCTTGTCCCAAGCATGTTGCGGCATGGGAATGATCTGGCTGAGTTCGTTAGATAGGACCCAAGTGTGATTGTATGCCTTGTTGAAGGTGATACTGAACTGGTTAGGCGTATTCGCGGGGAAGTTCATTCCCGAGACGTTGTCCGGAAACGCTCCGGGCGTGTAGCCGTACCAATTGTCCTTGTTCGCGATCACCATGTTCATCCAGAACTCTACGTCACGGTTAGTGACTGGGACTCCGTCAGACCAGAGGTAATGATTCAGTTCAATGGTTACCGTGCGACCACCGTTCGAGTAGGTGGGAGGCTTGCCAAGAGACAGTCTGAAGTTGACCGAAGGTCGGCCGTCGATTCCGAACCAATAGAGCGGACGATATAGCTGGTACTGAAGGTCAAAGATGTTCGCGTTGGACGCAGCAACCGGGTTCATGAGGGGGAAGATGTAGTTCGGTGTGCTTCCCGGTGGCAATGCGAACGTAATCGGGGAGGTCGGCTCTTTGGCTGCGGCAGTCAGCGCCGACCCTCCGAGCACGACGGTCGCCAGGGCGAAACAGAGACAGACTCGAAGGAGCCTCATGGCACATGTCCTCCCCACTTCATGGCCCGGCACTGGAAGTCACCTCGTGGGACCGGTCTGCTGTAAGCAGCGACCGGCGGTCCGCCATGCTACCGGGCTTGTGACCTACTGTCAACCATATGTCTGTAGACACCTGCGCCCCTGAGGGGATTGGACAAGCTACCCGTTCCGCGGGACCGTCTGTTCACGCCCCCATCACGGCGCCTTTCGTGTGTCAACGTGTGTGTCAGAGCGCTGGCGGCGATCTCAGCCCGAAGTGAGCGCGATCTCAAGTCGGGAGTCTGCCCCATTCGACTAACGGTCTCGGGCGGCGAGCCTGGGCCCAGCGGGGCAAGAGCGACTGTCAGCGAGTCCTCAGGGCTCAGTCGCCGGCGGGCAGGTACTCCAGCCCCATCGACTCCGCCACCAGGACCGCGATATCCCGGCTCTCGATCGGGAGCTGCTGCGAAGTGATCCCCTCGCTGAACATGATGGCGCAGAAGGGGCAGGCGACCGCTGCGGTACCGGCCCCGGTCGCCTGGGCCTGCCGCACCCGCACCCGGTTGACCCGTTCCCCCCGCTCCCCCTCGGTCCAGAGCCGCCCCCCGCCGGCGCCACAGCACATGGCCTCGTTGCGGTGGCGCTTCATCTCCACCAGCCTGGCTCCGGGGATCGCCTCCAGCAGCCGGCGGGGAGCCTCATACTCCTCGTTCCAGCGCCCTAGATAGCAGGGGTCGTGGTAGGTGAGGACCCGCCCCTGGGCGCCTTCGCGCAGACGAATCCTGCCCTCGTCCACGAGCCGGGCGAGGAGCTGGGTGTGATGGATCACCTCGTAGCTGCCACCCAGGTCCGGGTATTCCCTGGCCAGGGTGTTGAAGCAGTGGGGGCAGCTGGCGATGACCTTGCGGACCCTGCGGGCTTCCAGCCGCCGAACCACCTCCTGGGCCTGAGTCTGGAACAGGTACTCGTTGCCGAGCCGTCGAGCGGGGTCGCCGTTGCAGATCTCCTCCTCTCCGAGCACGGCGAAGCTGACCTGAGCCGCCCTGAGGATTGCCACGGTGGCCCGGGCGGTCGGCCAGTTCGACTCGTCGAAGGCGGTGGCGCACCCAACCCAGTAGAGGTACTCGGCGTCGGGGTGGTCGGCAAGGAGCGGCACCTCCAGTCCCTCGGCCCAACGCATCCGAGACTCCGCTGCCATCCCAAAGGGGTTGCCGCGCTGCTCCAGGGACTCCAGGGCCGAGCGGGCGCCCTTGGGCAGCCGCGACTCCTCCAGCACCAGACTGCGGCGCATCCCCACGATCGCGGGGACGTGCTCGATCAGGACCGGGCATTCGTCGACGCAGGCGCCGCAGGTGGTGCAGGCCCAGAGCGTCTCCTCCAGCACGCTCCAGTCCAGCAGCTGCCCGGCCTGGGGCGGCCGGGCCGCGGCAGCCCCCTCCTGCCTCATCCAGTAGCTGGGCGGCGGCGCCTGGCCTCGGGCGTGCGCGTACCAACCGTCGCGAAGGTCGGTGATGAAGCGCTCGGGTGAGAGCGGCTGGCCGGTGTTGAAGGCGGGGCAGTGGGTCTGGCAGCGTCCGCACTCGGTGCAGGTGGCCAGGTCCAGCTCCTGCTTCCAGGTGAGCTGGTCCACCTGGGCGAGGCCGAAGTGCTCAGCGTGCTCGATATCCAGCAGGGGGAGATGCCGGCCGGCCGGCTCCAGGCTGCGGAAGAGGACGTTGGGGACGGAGGTGACGATGTGGAGGTGCTTGCTGTTGGCCAGGTAGACCCCGAAGCCGGCAACCAGCCCCAGATGGGCCCAGAGGAAGAGCTCGTGCCACGCCCTGATCCCCTCGCCGTGCACCCCGCGAAAGAGCTGGGCCACCGCGGCCGAGACCGGCCGCAGGTTCACGAGGTGATCGGCGCCGGCCGCGATCTGAGTGGAGTAGAGACCGAGCTGGGTGACGATCACCAGCGCGATCAGCACCAGGACGACGGTGGCGTCCCGCTGGTCGCTGTCCCGCAACCGCGGGGGCCGGAGCAGGTAGCGGTTGAGCGCCGCCACCGCCAGCCCGGTGAGCACGGCCACCGCGAACAGGTCCTGAGCGAAGGCGATGGGGCCCCACCAGAACTGCTGCTCCAGGTTGAGGGGCGGGACGAGCGCCTCCAGCCCTGCCTCCAGGATCTCCAGGTTGAGGACCACAAAGCCCCAGAAGATGAGGACGTGGGCGAGTCCGCTGAAGGGCCAGCGCAAGAGCCGGCGCTGGCCCAGCACGAAGGCAACCACCCCCCAGAGCCGCTGGCCCGGATGATCGGCGCGAGGGTCCGGCTGAGCCGCCCGCATCGAGAGCAGCAGCGGGCCCAGCCGGCGCAGGAACAGGTACCCGGAGCCTGCGACCAGCAGCAGAAGCGCGACTGGGCTGAGCCAGTTCACGGGCGGTCGAACCCCACCGCGAGCAGGAAGAGGGCCGCCCCCAACAGGAAGGTGAGCCCCGCCAGGACCCAGTACCAGCGGGGCTCGTCGATCCAGAAGGGACCCCTGCGCTGGCGGGCGCCGCCCACGCAGAGGTTGGGGTCTTCCGCGGGGGCCGGCTCTCCACCCGACCGCTGCTGGCTCACCCGGCCAATGGTATGGACCGTGGGGCGGGGGGACCCGAGATGGACGCAAAGGCTCCCCAGCTCCACTCAGAGGCCCCCGGATCAGGTCGTAGGCCGAGATCCGGGTCGGGGAACGGATCCCAGCTGTGCGCCTGACGGAGTCGAACCTTGCCAGGCCCCGAGGAGGATGCGCGCCGGGCTGATGAGACTCCCCCGTCCCAGAACCAGGTGCTGCCGGCCGCCGGACGCTCCAAAGCTGACGAAGACTTCGCCAAGGCCGGAGCTGGCTGCCGCTGCCGTCAGTGCCCCGACCACTCCGGGGCGCGCTTGTGCACGAAGGCTGAGATCCCCTCCTGGGCGTCGGCGGTCCGTGACACCGCTTCGAACTCGGAGCGCTCGGCGAGGAGCCCCGCCTCCAGCGGCCGGTCCAGACCCGCGGCCACCGCACGCCTGATCGCCGCCACCGCCAGGGGTGCCCGGCCGGCCAGTTGCTCCGCCAGGGCCTGAGCCTCGTCCACCAGCCGATCCGGCTCCACCACCCGGTTGACCAGACCCATCTCAAGAGCCCGGTTCGCGTCCAGCTGCTCACCGGACAGGAGCATCTCCAGGGCCCGGCCTCTCCCCACCAGCCGGGGCAGCCTTTGGGTGCCGCCCCAGCCCGGGATGATCCCCAGTGCGATCTCGGGTTGGCCCAGCTTGGCCGTGCGGCTCGCGATCCGGATGTCGCAGGCCATGGCCAGCTCCAGGCCGGCTCCCAGGGCGAGCCCATTGATCGCGGCGACGATGGGAACGCGCTGCTGCTCCATCTCCAGGGTGAGCCGCTGGCCGTCCGCAATCTGGGCCCGGGCCACCCCCAGGCCCTGGCTGGCGAACTCGCCGATGTCGGCCCCGGCCGCGAAGAACCGGCCCCCGGCCCCCGTGATCACAGACGCCCCCAGGGTTCGGTCCCCCTCGATCTCGGCGAAGGCCTCGCGGAGCCCGTCCAGCATCGCCTGGCCGAGGGCGTTGGCGGGAGGGTGGTCGATGGTTACCCACGCCACTCGCCCGCGCCGCTCCAGCTTCACCTGATCGGCCATCGCACCTCCTTCGCTTGGGGCCGGACCGGCCCCGGCACCTTGTGTAGGCTAGCTGGGTGACCGACAGCGAGGCGCCAGCCAGCGATCCTGAGCTGCCGCTGCCCCGGCCGGAGGAGTTCGCTGAGCTCTCTGACCAGCAGTTGGCCGAGCTGGTTAGGATGGTGGAGTCGGCCGAGCGTCAGGTCCGCCAGCGGATGGCTCCCTTCCAGCACCGCCTCAACAAGCTTGCCGCAGACGCCGCCGTGATCGCGACCGAGGTCCGTCGCCGCGAGCGCCAGGGCCAGATCCAGTCCCGCCGCCTGGTCCGGGAGCAGGTCAAGGAGGGGCAGGCCCCCTCCCTGGCCCAGCTGGTGGCGCAGGAGGAGCCGCCCGAGTTTGGAGAGCCGGACCTCGCCGAGCTCACGTTCCTCCTGGAGAGCGGAGGCGAGGTGGCGCTGGGCTACCCGGGCAGCCGCACCGCCAGTCTGCAGATGACCGGTGGGCGCACCGTCGCGACCGTCAGCACCCTGGCCGAGTCCCGCGAGCTCTATCGCCAGGGGTGGGAGTTCGGGGTGCCCGCCAGGAGGGGGGTGCGGGTGCACACGCCAGGCACCCGGCTGGAGCGTCTTCTGGACCCCGAGAAGTGCTTCGTCCGTCCCAGGGCGGCTTCGACCGGGAAACCGCCGGCATCCCCTTGACCCGGGTCATCGGCCTGACCGGGGGGATCGCCAGCGGCAAGTCGACCGTCGCCGCCATGCTGGCCGAAAAGGGCGCCTTCGTGGTGGACGCGGACCAACTGGCGCGCCAGGCTGTGGAGCCGGGCAGCCCGACACTGGCGAGGGTCGCCGCCGCCTTCGGCAGCGAGATGATCGGGCCCGACGGCTGCCTGGACCGGGCCCGACTGGGCGAAGTGGTCTTCTCTGACCAGCCGGCCCGGGATCGACTCAACGCCATAGTCCACCCCCGGGTGATGGAGCTGAGCCGGGAGGAGATCCGCCGCGCCCGCGAGGCCGGATCGTCCCTGGTGGTCTACGACGTGCCCCTGCTCTTCGAGTCCGGACGGGAGAAGGAGTTCGACGGCACTCTGCTAGTCTTCGCTCGCCCCGAGACCCAGCTGCTCCGCCTCCGGGAGCGGTCCGGGCTGGAGGAGGCCGTGGCCAGGGCCCGGATCGAGGCCCAGATCCCGATCTGGCGCAAGCTGGCGATGGCCACCTGGATCATCGACAACGGCGGGAGCCTCGACCGGACCCAGATGGCTGTGGACCGACTCTGGGACGCGGAGCTGGCGTCCCCACGCTGAGGGCGCGGCACTTCGCCGGCTGCGAGGTCCTGGGCGAGGCTTGTCGCGAGACCAACCCGATCCGACTCCGCGACGAGGAGATCGGGATCGCCAGCCGGGCGAGCGAGATCCAACGGGCCTCCCATCCGGCGAGATCATTTCCGGCGACGGCGGGCTCGCCCCAGCCCAGCTCTGGCGGCCGGCCTAGCGATCGGCTAGGAGCCGCTGGCCGAGGGGGAGGCCGAGGCCTTGGCAGTCGGGCTGCTGGTGGCCTTCGGGGTGGCCGTCGCGGTCGGGCTGGGGGTGGGGGTCTTGACCACCACCGCGATGGTGGGGCAGCCGAACGGCACCGTTGGGATCGAGATCGGCGGGGTTGGGGACCCACTGGGGGAGGGCTGGACCTGGATCACGATCGGGGTGCTCTTGGGACAGGGCGGGGTTGTCGGGATCGGGGTCGGCGAGGCCGCCTTCACGATCAGCACCACCAGCACCGCGAGCCCGCCCATGACCGCGGTGACGATGAAGGCGACCGCCCCCCACTCCTTGCGCAGGAACTCCCGATTCACCCCAGCTCATGCTCCCTCATGGCCGATCTGTCCCCGCCAACGCTGCCAGGATAGCCAGCCCATGCTCCGGGCCTGCTGGCGGAGTCGCATCGAGATCGGCGGGCCGGCCGGCCGACGGTACTGCTCCAGGGGGCGGGTGGCGGCTGTCTCGATGGCCCGGCGCAGGTCCAGGGCGGTCCGCCCTGGAAAGACAGTCACGATCCGGGCCAGGTCGTGGGCGCCAAAGTGGCTGTCACTGGACCCGATGGCGGCCCCGAGCCGGTCGCTGTGAAGATCGTAGAAGCGGTCCAGGCTCCGGATCCGTCCTGAGGTGGTGGCGGCGGTATGGCGCACCTCGATGCCATCCACCGTCTCCTTCGAGATCAGCCGGCGCAGGGCGCCGGGGCTGATCGAGGCGAAGTAGGTGGGCATCCAGGGATGGGCCAGGACCGCCAGCCCGCCCTGGTCGTGGATGGCGGCGATGGTGTCGGTCACCTCCATCCCCATCCGCACCGGACCGGCGAGGAACAGACCGACCACATGGACGTTGGCGGGCGACCGGGTGGTCACCTCCTCGCCGGTCACCACCTCCACCCCGAACTCGGCCCCGGCCTCCACGGCCTCGGCCCAGCCCGCGAAGGTGTCGTGATCGGTGACCGCCACCACGCTGAGCCCGGCCTCGGCGGCCGCCTGGACCAGCTGGCGGGGGCGGACCATGCCGTCGCTGGCGCGGGTGTGGGCGTGGGGGTCGGCCGCGGAGTGGCCGGGCGGGATGGGGCCGCCAGCGGGCAGGCGACCCCCGACCTCGGTCAGCGCCCCAGTCCCGGCCCCACGGCCGAGGTGGGAGCGGGCCGATCACCGTCGTCGCGATGGTCCGGTTCGTCCTCGTGGCCGGGGCGGTTGCGCATGTTGAGAATGCGCAGGAAGTCCTGGGCGCGCGCCATCGCCTTCCAGCGTTCCGGATAGAAGTCCTGGGCCACGATGTTGGAGTCCTCCAATCGCAGCACCGACACACACCACTTGTTGAGGGTGTGCGAGACCTCTACCTCGAAGTCCCCCTCCTGGCTGCGGTAGCGCAGAAGGTCATCACCGCGCCGCGGGCGTTGCATAGCCATTGCACTACCTGATACGAACAAGGATTGGGGACGGGGATCGCCCCACCGGTTGACATCTGGGAGCGAAGTATACCTCCGACCGGGAAAGAGTTCTTGCCGCAGCCACCCTTCGAAAGCGGGCCTCCGGGGAGCTGCCCGGCGACCCCTGCGGAGCCATCGTTCAGCCCCGGTCCAGCTCCAGCCCCTGGATGTGGGCCCGGAACATCGGCCCCAGCTCAGGGTCGCGCCAGACGATCTCAGCGTTGGTGGCCAGCCAGCTCTCCAGGGTGCCAACGTCCAGCAGCCGCCCCGAGAACTCCAGCCCCACCACCTTCCCGCTCTGGGTCACCCGGCGGATGGCGTCGGTGAGCTGAATCTCCCCGCCGGCGCCGGCCCCCGTCGTCTCCAACTCTGTCAGCACCGACCTGGTCAGCACGTAGCGGCCCATCAGCGCCAGGTCGCTGGGGGCCTCATCGGGGTCCGGCTTCTCGACCACGTCGGTCACCCGGAAGACCGGACCCTCCCCCTCCACCGCGGCGACCCCGTAGCGGGAGATCCTCGCCCGCGGACAGCGCATGAGGGCGAGCACCGTGCACTGCTCGCTCTCGTAGACCTGGATCAGCTGGCCCAGTAGCGGCGGCTCCCCGGCGAAAAGGTCGTCAGGCAGCATCACGGCCACCGCTTCCTCATCCGGCACCGCCGCAGCGGCGCAGTGGACGGCGTGGCCCAGCCCCAGCGGCTCCTCCTGCACCACGTACTCCATCTGGCAGAGCCCCGCGATCTTCTCCACCCGCGCCGCCAGCTCCAGAGCGCCCCGACGGCGGAGAGTCCCCTCCAGATCGGGGTCGGCTGCGAAGTGGGCCTTGATCAGCTCCTTGCCGGGAGCGGTCACGATGATCGCGCGTTCGATCCCCGAGGCCACCGCCTCCTCGATCCCCCACTGGATCGAGGGCCGGTCTCCCACCGGGACCATCTCCTTGGGCAGCGCCTTGGTGGCGGGGAGGAATCGGGTGCCCAGGCCCCCCGCCGGGACCACCACCGTTCTGACCTTGCCCACGCCGAGCGATTCTAGGCACGAGAGGGCCCCCCCGCCCGCGGCGGCCGGGCTGGCCCGGGGATCGTCCTCCGCGACGCCCCCGGTCGGGTCCCTCCTAGAGCCGCGACCCGGGGCCCGGCTCCTGGGGGTAGCGCTGCCGGAGCAGGACCGCCGCCACCACCAAGCCGGCCGCCAGCCCGCCCAGCCCCAGCCAGGCCGGCACCGGGAGCCGCCGGGCCGCTCTCCAGAACTCGCCCCAGGGGTCCTCCATGGCGTCGGTGAAGGAGACCGTCATGCTCCCGGGGTGAGCCTCGGCGAGCGCCCTCTCGTAGAGACGGGCCCTGGTCACCGGGTGAAGCGGGGTGGGCGCTAGGGCGTCCACCAGCATCACCGCGGTCCGGGCCACCGCCCTGGCGGTGGGATCCCCGGTCGGCGCCGGCCCATCCCCCTCCAGCCAGCCGGCGATCTCGGATGCGAGCCGCTTCTCGTCCTTGGTGGTCACTGGCTCACTCCTCCGCTTCGGTCTGGTCCCCGCTGCCCGCGGCCAGGTAGGGGGTGGTCTGGAGGTCGGGGCCGAGCCGCCGCTCCAACGAGCGCAGCCCCCGGAAGATCAGCAGCTTGACCGCGCCCTCGCTCTTGCGCATCACCCGACCCACCTCGGCGTTGCGAAGCCCGGTGCCGAAGCGAAGCGTGATGGCGTGGCGCTGGTCGGGCGAGAGCTGGCGGACGGCGGCCTGGATCCGGCGCACCTGCTCGGAGCGGATCGCGGCGTCCTCCGGCCCCTCCCCGGGGTCGACCATGTTCTCAGGCAGGGTGATCCAACCCTCACGGCGATGCTCGCGCATCATCAGGTTGGCCGCGACCCGGTAGAGCCAGGCCGAGTAAGGGACGCCCCTCCACTCGAACCGCCCGATCTCCGCGTAAGCCCGCATGAAGGTGGTGGCGGTCACGTCCTGGGCCCGCTCCCAGCTGCCGGTCTGGTGGTAGGCGAACGCGTGGATCTGGTCCACATAGCGGTCGTAGAGCTTGGCGAACTCGGCAGGGTCGCGCTGGGCGGCCTCGATCATCCGGCGCTCATCCTCCAGATCCTGACTGAGCCGGCTGGTGGGCCGACGCAGACCGGGGAAGTGGAGGGCCCGGCCCGCGGCGGGTGGCCGCCCGGTTCCATCGTCCGCCGGGGATGGCTCCGGCGCACCGGACACGGCTAGGCGCCCACCGCCCCGGCCCCCTGGTGGCCGCTCATCTGCAGCCCGAGGGCCCGGCCGGCGTCGGCGAAGGCCTGGAGGGCCCGGTCCAGCTGCTCAGTGGTGTGGGCAGCGGTGACGATGGTCCGGACGCGGCCCTTGTCTCGGGCCACGGTGGGGAAGCCTATCGGGGAGGCGAAGACCCCCCTCTTGCGCAGCTCGTCGGAGAGGGCCCCCGCTCGCTCAGCCTCGCCGACGATCACCGGGGTGATCGGGGTCTCGCTCTCGCCGCAGTCGAATCCCAGCTCCTCTAGCCCGGACTTGAAGTGGCGGGTGTTGTCCCAGAGCCTCGCCTGGAGCTCCGGCTCCGCCTCCAAAACCTCCAGTGCGGCGATGCAGGCCGCCACCACGGCGGGGGGATGGGAGGTGGAGAAGAGGAAGGGCCGGCCCAGGTGGATCACGGTGTCGCGGAGCGCCTGGGAGCCAGCCACGTAGCCTCCCAGCACCCCCACCGCCTTGCTCAGGGTGCCGACCTGGACCTGGACCCGGCCGTCCAGGTGGAAGTGGTCCACCGAGCCCCGCCCATTCCGTCCCAGCACCCCCGAGGCGTGGGCGTCGTCGTCCATCACCGCGGCGCCGGCAGCCTCAGCCCGCTCGACGATCCCGGGCAGCGGGGCTATGTCGCCGTCCATGCTGAAGACCCCGTCGCTGACCACCAGCACCCGGCGGGCCCCATCCCGGCGGGCCTCCTCCAGGCTTCGCTCCAACCCCTCCAGGTCCTTGTGGGGGAAGAGGTGGCGGCGGGCCTTGGTCAGCCGGATCCCGTCAATGATGCTGGCATGGTTGAGGGCGTCGCTGACCACCGCGTCGGCCTCCCCCAGCACCGCTCCCAGGACCGCCAGGTTGGCGGCGTAGCCGCTCTGCAGGGTCAGGGCCGCCGCGGTGCCCTTGAAGGCGGCCAGCCGCAGCTCCAGCTCCTCATGGAGGGTCTGGGTGCCGGCGATGGTCCGGACCGCCCCGGAACCGGCCCCCCACTCCTTGGTGGCCGCCACGGCAGCCTCGATCAGGTGGGGGTGGGTGTTGAGGCCAAGGTAGTTGTTGGAGCAGAGATTGATGAAGCGCTGGCCTCCGATCTCCACCTCGGCGTCCTGCGGACCTTGGAGAACGGTCAGCGGACGAAAGCGGCCCTCCCGCCGGAGCTGCTCCAGCTCCTCCTCCAGACTCTCGTTGAGGTCAATCATTCCAGCCACCCTCCGGAGGATAGAGCACAACCTTGCCCACCTCGCCGGAGCCGGCCAGCTCGGCGGCACGCTCGAAGTCGCGCAGCGACAGCCGGTGGGTGAGGATGGGGCTGACGTCAACCCGGCCCGAGCTGAGGTAGGCGCCGGTCTGGTCCCAGGTCTCGAACTGCCGCCGGCCGGTCACCCCGTAGAGGGTGATACCCCGCATCACCACCTGGCTGGGGAGGTCCAGGGTCACCGATCCGTCACCGATCCCCAGAAGGCTGATCCACCCCCCGGGACGGAGCGACGCCACCGCCGCCTGGGTAACCCCCGGGTGCCCCGACATCTCCAGGACCACGTCGGCCTCCCCCCCGCAGGCGGCCCTGATCGCGGCGTCCAGATTCCCGACGACCGAGTCGTCGATCAGCCGGTCCGCCCCCATCCGCTCGGCGATCGCCAGGCGCGCTTGGACCCGGTCCAGCGCCACCACCCGGGCCGCCCCCTCGGCCCGCGCGATCCCCACCGCCGCGCACCCGATGGGACCGCAGCCGGTCACCAGCACCACCTGGTCCCGGAGCTTGCCCTGGGCGGCGGCGTGGACCGCATTCCCCATGGGCTCCTGGAAGGCCACCACCGCGGGCTCCAGCGAGCTAGGGGCCACCCGGCAGTTGCGGGCGGGGACGACCACCCGCTCGGCGAAGACCCCGTCCACGTCGACGCCCAGGATTTGGGTGTTCTCGCAGACGTGGAAGTCGCCGCGCCGGCACTGGGGGCAGGTGAGGTCGACCACGTGGCTCTCCACCCCCACCAGCTGGCCCACCTTGGGACTCTCCACACCCTCGCCCACGGCCAGCACCAGCCCGGCCATCTCGTGGCCGATCACCCGGGGCGGCCTGACCCTGGCCGCGGCCCAGGGGTTCCAGTTCAGAATGTGGAGGTCGGTGCCGCAGATGCCTGCCGCCACCACTTGCAGGAGCGCCTCGCCAGCGTTGGGTTGGCGTTCCCCGACCGTCGCCCAGACCGCCCCCGGGCCAGGACCCGGCTTGACCACTGCTTTCAACGCTGAGCGCCTCCTTGGGCCCACCCGGACCGGGTGCGGCCACGTCTAATGATGCGGCTAAGCTGGGCTCTCCCGCGGTCCGGGATCGGATATGGTGAGGAATAGGCAGAGGTCGGCCGGGCGGAACCGAAACTGGCGCTTGAGGGAGGGTCCACGATGGTGCACGCGTACATCTTGATGACGCTTGAGCCGGGCAAGGCCATGGATGTGGTCCACGAGATGCGCAAGGAGAAGGGGGTCACCCAGGTCGACGCCATCACCGGAGAGTACGACGCGATCGCTCAGATCGAGGCCGAGGACGTGAAGGGGGTGGGCGCCCTGGTCGTGGACCGGCTCCACCGCTTCAACGGGGTGCTCCGCACCGTCACCTGCCTGGCAGTGGAGTAGCTGTCCGGGGCACAGGTCCAGCTGAATGGGGGGCCCCGCGGCACCCCTGCCGGCTCGCCTCCGGCAGCACCTCGCTGACAACCAGCTGGCTCTGGCGCCGCACGGCTCGGCCGGGATGAATCCGTCCGTGGCCGCGACCAGGACCCTGGCGCGGGGCTCCAACGTGGTGGGGACCGATGCTGGTCGCGCCCGAGGCGGCGGCTGGCCACCGCCGGCCCGGCGCGGCCGAACCACGGCAAGGACCCCGCGAGCGCTCGCCACCTGGGCGGGACCGCTCGCCGGGGGAGCGAGCGCGGCCGACCTGGGTCCCCTTGAGGCTCAGAGGGGCGGGCACATCGCCACTCCCGCGAGGGGGCGAGTTGGGGGAGAATTGGGAGGTGGCCCTGGGGCCGCCTCCCGGAAAGCGCCCCAGCAACAAGGTGGGATCGGCTCTTGACATTGTCGCCGCCGTCGCTCAAGATATTGCGGCTGGGACCTGCAGCGACCACTACATGTGGTCCAGCGGCCACCTAGCTCTCACCTCAGCATCCCACTCGTCCTGCCAGGAGGGAATTCCAGTGGACCGACCTGCGAGCGTCCCCGAACCCGGCTCGGTTGCGGACTCCAGGGGCGGCCACACTCCGACTGATCGGTCTGCGCGACAGTCGCCGGCCAAGACCCGCCGGGGGGCCGGCCTGCGCATGGAGCGACACTTCACCCAGCCGGGAATGCACCCCTTCGACGCCCTCGAGTGGGAGCGCCGGACCGCCAGCATCACCAGTGAAAAGGGCGAGACCGTCTTCACCCAGGTCGACGTCGAGGTGCCCTCGTCCTGGTCCCAGCTGGCCACCAACGTGGTGGTCTCCAAGTACT
>PLTL01000318.1 GCA_003164475.1 Candidatus Dormiibacterota bacterium
CTGCTCCTCATCGGTGGATCCGGGGTTAGTGCTGGTGTCCCCGTCGACGCTGATGGTGTTGAAGCTGGACCGGGCCCCGGCTCGAAGCAGCTGCGCGAGCAGCACCGGCGAGACCCTGGCGTCGGTGGTCACGAAGGCCAGCAGGGTTGCCATCTCGGGATGGATCATGCCCGACCCCTTGGCCATGCCCCCCACCGTGTGGACCACCCCACCCACCTCAAAGCGGGCCTCGGCCTCCTTGGGATGGGTGTCGGTGGTCATGATCGCCTCGGCGGCCAGGCGGCCCTGGCCGCGATCCAGCCCCCGCCCGGCGGCGATGATCGCCGCCCGGACCCGCTCGATTGGCAGCGGTCTCCCGATGACCCCGGTGGAGGCCACCAACACCTCACTCGGGGCACAGTCGACCACGTCGGCCGTGGTCTGAGCCATCCGGAGTGCATCGGCCAGGCCGCGGGAGCCGGTGCAGGCGTTGGCGTTGCCGCTGTTGACCACCACCGCCCGGGCAAGCCCCCGCTTGAGGTGGATCTGACTGACCACCACTGGGGCGGCCTTGACCCGGTTGCTGGTGAACACCCCCGCCGCGGCGGCGGTCGTCTGGCTGGCCAGGATGGCAACGTCGGGTCGGGACCCTCCGTCGCCGCGCACGTCGGCGCCGGCGGTCCCAGCCCGGAACCCGCTGGCCGCGGTGACCCCGCTGGGGGCCGCACTCGCCGCCTGGCCCGCTCTCACGGCCATTGCGGGAGGCTCGCGATTCCCGCCGTCGGCTCCAGGCCGAAGCGCATGTTCATCACCTGGATGGCCTGGGAGGAGGCCCCCCGACCGAGGTTGTCCAGGACCGCCGCGACCACCAGGTGGGGACCCTGCTGAGCCAGGCTGATCCAGCAGAGGTTGGTGTGGCTGGTCTGCTTGCTGGGAACGGGGGCGTCGGAGACGCGCACGAAGGGCTGATCCCGGTACTGGCTGCGGTACTCGGCTCGGAGTTGGTCCAGCGTCACCCCCGGGCGCAGCCGCAGGTAGCAGGTGACCTCGATGCCGCGGGTCATGGGGACCAGGTGGGGCACGAAGGTGACCGCGAAGGGGCTCCCAAAGAGCTCACCCAGAACCTGCTCCATCTCCGGCTGGTGGCGGTGCCCGCCCACGGCGTACGGCTTCACCGACTCGTCAAGCTCGCTGAAGAGGTATTCGGTCCCGGCGCCGCGGCCGGCGCCGCTCACCCCGGTCTTGCCGTCGATCACCACCTCAGGCTCGACCAGACGGCGGGCGGCCGCGGGCCCGCAGGCCAGGATCGCCGCCGTGGAAAAGCATCCCGGCAGCGCCAGGATCCGCGCGTTCAGGATCTGCGCGGGACGGAGCTCGGGCAGGGCCAGGACCGCCTCGGCCAGGAGCTCGGGGCTGGGGTGGGAGCTCCCGTACCAGCGCTGGAAGCTGGCCGCGGAGCTGAGCCGAAAGTCGGCCGACACATCCAGCACCACCGCGCCCCCAGCCAGCCACGCGGGCGTCGAACGGGCCGCCTCGCCGTGGGGCAGAGCACTGATGACCACATCGCAGCCAGCCCCGTCGACGGACTCGACCATCTCCATGTGGCACTCCGAGCCCGGGTAGACATCGGCATGGACCCTCCCCGGCTGACTGCGGGACGCGATCTCCGTCAACTCCACCGCCGGGTGGCCGCTGAGCAGCCGCAGACAGCCGGCACCGGCGTAACCGGTGGCGCCGGCCAGCGAAACCCGCAGTCGCTTCTCCCTCCAGGCCATCGCGGCATGATTGCATATTTATGCGTCGGCGTGACAAGCCGGCCCGGACCTCGGGGGGGGCAGCCACCGCCCGAACCTGGCCGGTGCCGCAGGCCTGGCAGGCCCCACCCCATCGGAATCAGGTTGGCCAGCTGCTCCGCTCGGTGCGGCCCGCCCGCCTCAGGGCGCCGGAGCGGCCGCACAATGGTCACCATGAATCTAACCACGACCGGGCGCGAAATCCACCTGATCACCCGCCCCAGGGGATGGCCGGTGGCGGACAACTTCGAACTCGTGACCAAGGAGGTGGAGGCGGCTCCGGAGGACGTGGTGGTCCGCAACCAGTTCCTCTCGGTCGACCCCTACATGCGCGGCCGGATGAGTGATGCCAGGTCCTATTCGCCTCCGTTCCAGCTCGGCCATGTGATGGACGGTGGAGCGGTTGGAAAGGTCGTGTCCGCCCCTCCCGGCGCCATCCTGGCACCCGGCGACACCGTACTCCACCGGCTCGGGTGGCGCGAATTCGCGGTCGGGCCCCCGGCCGCCTTCCGCCAGATCCAGCCGCTTCCGGGCGTGCCCGCCTCCGCCTACCTCGGTGCCCTGGGGATGCCGGGCCTCACCGCGTACGTGGGCCTCCTCGACATCGCTCACTTCCAGCCGGGGGAGTCTGTGTTCGTCTCCGCAGCCGCCGGTGCGGTCGGGAGCATGGTCGGCCAGCTGGCCAGGTCCAGGGGCGCGGGTCTGGTCATCGGCAGTGCCGGCTCCGCTGCCAAGGTGGAACACCTGACCAGAGATCTGGGCTACGACACCGCCTTCAACTACCACGATGGCGATATCACCGCGTTGCTGACCGCGGCGGCCGGGGAGCGGGGGATCGACGTCTACTTCGACAACGTGGGCGGGGATCACCTGGAGGCCGCCCTGGCGGTCCTGAGGCCGCACGGCAGAGTCGCCATGTGTGGCTCCATCTCCAGCTACAACGCGGAATCGGCTCCACCTGGCCCGCGCAATCTGACCCTGGCGGTGGGCAAGCGGCTGCGCTTGGAGGGATTCCTCGTGGGCGACCATCTGGACCGGGAGGCCGAGTTCCTCAGCGAGGTCGGCGGCGGCATCCTGGCCGGCACGACCGTGGCCGACGAGACCGTGGTGGCCGGAATCGAGAACATGGTGGAGGCCTTCCTGGGCATGATGCGCGGCACCAACCTCGGCAAGATGGTGGTGCGGGTCGGGGATTGAGGCGCCGCTCCTCTCCCCCTGCGGGTCGGCCTCGATGAGCACCCTGGCCACCGGTCGGAGCACGCCAGGTGCAAGCTGAGCCCCCACACACGGGTACCGGCCTCTCGGAGCTTCCTCAGGGTGGCCCGGCGCCGGTGAGAGCAGGGCTGGGCGCTCACGCCCGAGGGGGGAGTGCTGGTGGTCACGCCGCCGGCCCGGCAGTACCCGCGGCATCGTGTTCCAGCAGCAGGTGGAGGGACGTGACGCTGACCTTCACCGCCACCTCCAGGGGTTGGCCGCGGCTGAAGCCGGCTTCCAGGGCTGCCGCTCCAGATCCACTACACAGGGCCGACTGGTCGCAGGGCCGAGAGTCGCCTCGCCCGCGAGGCACCGATCCGAGCCCGGAGCCGGGGGGGGAGACAATCGCCGATGTTCCCAGGCCGGCGATCGGCCCGGAAGCCGAGTTGGAAGTACCGCAGGTGCTCTCCACCCGTTAGATTCCCAGGAGAGGCCAGCTGATGAGTGTTGAGTCCGTCGATCGAGGTGCCCCGCCGCCCCCGGTGCCGCTGCCCCGCGTGGGGAGCGCTGGGGCTGTCCACCCACGGGCCCGGGCCAGCGCTGGCCAGCGGAGCGAGTTCTGCCCACCCGCACCCCGGTCGATGGCGGAGCTCGGACTTCCCTTCTCGTTCGTCTGCGACCTCCTCCTCAAGATTCTCTACTTCAACGGCGACATGCTGGGCCGGGACCTGGCCGCCGCCGCCTGCCTCCCCTGGAGGCTCACTGCCGAAGGGATGGCCTTCCTGACCAAGGAGGGCTTCTTGGGGACCACCGGTGCCCGCGTAGCCCTCCGCGACCAGGAGTTGTTCGCCGAGGGGATGGAGTACACCCTCACCGCCTCGGGCCGGGAGCGAACCCGGGAGTCGCTCCAGCTGAGCCAGTACGCCGGTCCGGCCCCGGTCCCCATCGGGGACTACGTGGCCAGCGCGCGGGAGTTGGTGGCCGAGGTGGGAGTGGTGGCGGCCGCCGCTCTGGCGCAGGCCCTGGGCGACCTGGTCCTCCCCGCTCGAGTGGTCGACGTGGTGGGCACCGCCCTGACCGCCCGCCAGGCCCTTTTCCTGTACGGGCCACCCGGGAACGGCAAGAGCACGATCGCCGAGGCCTGCGCCGCGGTGTTGGGCAACCCCATCTTCATCCCCCACGCGCTCTACGTGCACGGCGAGGTGGTGCGGGTCTTCGACCCGGTTCACCATCGCCGGGTGGAGGGGCCGCCGGTCCCCCACGATCGGCGCTGGACGTTGGTCTACCGCCCGATGGTCCGCACCGGCGGCGAGCTCCGAGCCCAGCAGCTGGAGCCGGCTTTCGACCGCGCCCTAGGCTTCTACGAGGCCCCGCTTCAGGTCAAGGCCAACGGGGGAATTTTCCACGTCGACGACTTCGGCCGGCAGGTCATCTCCCCGCGGGAGATCCTCAACCGCCTGATCGTTCCCCTGGAGACCGGAATCGACTACCTCAACATCGCGAGGGCCGGGACCACGGTCGGAGTCCCCTACGCCACCTTGCTGCTGCTCTCCACCAACCTCGACCCGTCAGAGCTGGTGGACGAGGCGTTCCTGCGCCGGGTCCGTTACAAGTCGCTGGTTCCCGACCCCAGCCCGGACGACTTCCGGGTGATCTTCCGCCAGGTCTGCGCGGCGCGCGGCATCAGCTACAGCGAAGAGGCGGTCGACTACCTGCTCGCCACCCACTACGTGGCCGCCAACCGCCCCCTGCGGGGCTGCCAGCCCCGCGATCTGGTCGACCAGCTGATCAGCACCGCCCGCTACCTGGGACGCGAGCCCCAGCTGATCCCCGAGATGATCGACCGGGTCGCCCACGCCTACTTCGCGGACTTCCGCTACGCCGCCGGGCTGATTCCTGAGGCACCGCGCCAGGGGGAGTGAGCCGGCGTCGGCTCGACCGCCCCAGGATCGCGGCATGTGCGCCTGGCCCCCCCGCCCCTCCCCGAAGATCGCCCGCAGGGCGTCGCGAGCCCGGTCGGGGCGGCGGTCCCCGGGGCCCCGACCGCGGGAGGCATAGCCACGCTCGGCCATGGTGTCGACCACGCGGCTCAACCCCCGCCGGCTGGTGCCGAGCCGGCCGGCAAGCCGGCCGACTGTCGCCGGGCCTGAAGCCAGCGCTCCCAGCACCCAGCGGCCGGAACTGGGCAGGTCCCCGAAGCCATCGCGCCGCAGCGCCTCCCGGCAGGCCCTCCGCTAGCGCCCCACGCCGCTCGCCAGCAGCGTCACCAACCGCGGACGCGGCCGGACCAGCGGAATGGCGGGGTCGCGCTCCGGCCGGTACCCGATCATCTCCCGCGGAGCGCGCCGGGCTGCGATTCAGTCACCAGCGTTGACATTCTGCGCACGTCACGCCCAGGACGCCCGCCGACGTCGAACTGCATGCGGAGGATCAGCATTGCGCGCCGGCGGCGCTGCGGTGGGGCTTCACCATGACCGCGCCACCGCCCGACCCTCAGCCAAGCTCGATAATCCCGCAATGCTTCGGAGGGGGAGGCACCACGACCCGCGGGCCCGGCAGCTCTGGGCTTCCGACGCACCCCGGGTGGAGGCCTTCCTGGAGGAGCACCCCCTGGAGACGGTCTTCCTGCGCAGCGAGATCCGCCAGGGGGCCCTGCGCCAGGGCGCCCTGCTCGGAGTGGAACACGGTCCCGACCGGCGCATCCACGGGGTGGTGATGCAGGGGCCGCTGGTGGTGCCCTGGGTGCCCGACCCCAGAGACCTGGCGCCGCTGGCCGCAGCGCTCAAGCCCCAGGCGTCCTGGGTCCAGTTGATCGTGGGGCCCAGCGACCAGGTGGCTGAGCTGCAGGCGCTGCTGGCGCCCTGGCTGCCGCCGGTACGCTTGCTTCGAGCGGAACAGCCCCATTACGCCGTTGACCTGGGCTCGGTAGCCCCAGCCCTGACCGACCCTCCGCCGCTGCGGCGGGCCCGCGTCGACGAGCTCGAGCAGATGGTCATGGTGGGGGCCGAGATGCACCTGGGGGAGGTCGGCATGGATCCGCTGGTGGTCGATCCCTCGGGTTGGCGGGAGCGCGTCCTCAGCCTCATCCGCCGCGGCCGGATGTACGTCTGGATGGAAGGGGACCGGGTCGCCTTCAAGGCAGACTGTTCATCGGTCACCGCGGAGGCGGTTCAGATCCAGGGGGTCTGGACCGACCCCGGGCTGCGGCGGCAGGGGCGGGCGACCAGGGGCATGACCACTCTCTGCCACCAGTTGCTCAAGGAGACCCAGTCGGTGACGCTGTTCGTCAACGACTTCAACCACACCGCCATTGGGGTCTACGAGAGGGTCGGTTTCAAGCGAATCGGGAGCATGCGCACGGTGCAGTACTGAGCTTCCGGGGCCGCGCCAGCTGGCTCGGCAGCGACCGCAGGAGGTCAGGAGCTCAGTACTCGTCCTCGGGCCGGATGTCATCGTCGAGCTCGGCGGGCTCGGCCTCCTCGGCGGGATCCTCGAACTGGCCCAACTCCCCCTCCAGCTCGTCGGCGATCTCGACCGCCCCCGACTCGGCCGGCTCATCCTCGTCGTCCGCGGCGAGCGGCCGTTCCTCGTCGCGGACGAGCACAGCCTCCTTGGCGTAGGGCCGGTAGTTCATCCCCCCGACCTTGCGCACCGGGAAGGAGTTGGTACCGGCCAGCTCCGGCGCCTGGTAGACCTCTCGGAGGATCACCTGGACCCCGCTGCCATCCACGTGGGTGACCGCTCCGGCGTACCGGTTGCCCCTCTTGCTGAGCCGAAGGATCCGCTGGGAGAGCCGGGGTTCCACCCCGCCCAGGTCCTGCCCTCGCAGGGTCCGCACCGCCACCGCTTCATCACCCACCTCGACCGTGACGGGGTCGCCAGGGGCGACCGTGGCCGGTGCGATCCCGCTGGCCAGGACCAGCCTGGTGACGGCGGTCTTGCCGGGCTCGTCGGTGAAGACGTTGACGTCAACCGAGGCTGAGACCGGAGCCACCGCCTCGGCGGCGTCGCGCAACTCCCTCACCTTGGCTGCCTGCCGGGCGGCTATCTGGTTGTGGGGGTGGAGCCGGAGCGTCTCCTGATAGGCGGCCAGCGCCTGGTCGAGACGGCCCAGCTCCAGGAGCGCCTTGCCCCTGCGGTTGCAGGTCTCCGCGTCGGGCCCGAACCGCTCCATGAGCTGGTCGTTGACGGCCAGGGCCTCCTCCCAGCGGCTGGCCAGGGCCAGCTGGACGGCCTCCTCCGCAGCCTGAATCTTGGACTTCGGGATTTCGCTGAGTTCGGCCAAGTCCGGCGGTCTCCTCGTGGGTGGGCGAGCTGGAGTGGGAGAGGCAGGTGGGCCGTCCCAGGAGGCTGCTCGGGATCGCAAGATCCGGGCAGTTCGCTCGGATACCGCTGCTTCCCGCCCGGAGGCGTGATGGGCCGCCATATGATACCGGCAGGCCACCGACAGGCCAATAGTTCTCGCACTTCTCGTGACCTGGCTCCGAGCCGAGATCCCCCCCATGTCCTCCAACAACCACCAGCGAGCGGGCGCCCAGATCCTCGCCATCGCCAACCAGAAGGGAGGCGTGGGCAAGACCACCACCGCGGTGAACCTGGCGAGCGCCCTGGTCGAGCGGGGGAAGCTGGTGCTGGCGGTTGACCTCGACCCCCAGGGCCACCTCACCGTGAACATGGGCGTGGCCAAGCCGGATGAGCTCCGCCTCACGGTCTACGACATGCTCTGCGAGCATCAGGTCTCCGCCGCCGATGTGCGGCTCCACTCCCCCGGGGTGGGGGTGGACTTCCTCCCTTCCAACGTGGAGCTGGCCGGGGCCGAGCTCCAACTGGTGACCGAGATCGGCCGGGAGTCCGTGCTGCTAGAGAAGCTGACCCCGATTCTGCCCGAGTACGAGTTCGTGGTCATCGACTGCCCACCCTCATTGGGGCTGCTCTGCCTCAACGCCCTGGTGGCCGCCACCGCGGTGATCATTCCGCTGCAATGCGAGTACTTTGGGCTGAAGGGTATGGAGCAGCTGCAGCGGACCATTGAACGGGTGCGGGTCAAGCTCAACCCCAGTCTGCACATCGCCGGAATCCTGCCCACCATCCACAAGGGGCGCACCGTCCACGCCAACGAGGTCCTCAACGACGTCCAGTCCCACTTCGGGGACCTGGTCTACCCCTTCCAGGTCGGGGACAGCATCCGCTTCGCCGAATGTCCGCTGGTGGGCCAGTCAATCCTCCAGTACGCCACCGACTCGGACGGGGCCTCGGCCTACCGTCAGCTGGCGGAGAAGGTACTGGTCGGTCGGGAGGGCTGAGATGGCATTCAAGCGCGCCAGCCTGAGCGGTTCGGGCCAGCTCTTCGAACCCACCAGGGTGCCCCAGCGAAAGCGCCCCGTGGATTCGGAGTCGCTGCTGCGACCCTCCGCCGGAGCGGAGTCCGAGGAGCTCCCCGAGTCCTGGGCTGAGCCAGGCCCCAGGACCGCGGCGCTGCTGGCCGAGTTCGCCAGCAACACCATGCCCCAGGGACATCTCTACCGGCTCACCAGCGGCGAGGTCGAGCTGCTCCTGGCGGCACTCCAGCACGCCAAGTTCCCCCACTCCTACCAGCGGTTGCCCAAGCCGGCGATGGAAGAATTCGAGCAACTCGAGGCGCTCCGCCAGAAGCTCAGCGAGCAGCGCGAGGTCAGCGGCTGACCTCCGAGACTGCCCGTCCACGGCTCCAGATCGCCCGGGTCCGCGTCAGCGGCACCGCGCCGAGCAACTGTTATGTGGTCGCCTGCGCGCGGAGCAAGGAGGCGGTCGTGATTGATCCCGGGGCCGACGCCGACAAGATCGTCGCCCAGTGCCAGGGGCTCACCGTGCGCCACCTGCTCTGCAGCCACGGCCACCGCAACCACGCCAGCGCCAAGGACGAGGTCAAGGCCCAGGTGGGCGGTGCCACCGCCCTCAGCCTGCTCGACGCCAAGGGCTACCTGCGCTCCGCCGACCGCTACCTCAGCGACGCCGACCGGCTCCAGTTCGGCGATTTCGAGGTGGAGGTGATCGCCACCCCCGGGCACAGCCCCGGCAGTCTCTGCTTCAAGGTGGCCAACCACCTCTTCACCGGCGACACGCTGCTGGCCGGCAACCTGGGACGAACCGACCTCCCCGACGTCGATCTGTCCAGGCAGGTGGTCAGCGTCCTCTCCCGACTGCTGACCCTGCCCGAGAACACCGTGGTCTACCCCGGGCACGGCCCCACCACCACGGTGGGACAGGAGCGCCGGGAGAACGTGGCGGTGCAGATGCTGCGCCAGGTGGGCTGAGCCGGAATCCAGCCGGGACCTACACTAGCCCGGTGGTAATCGGCAGCCTGGTGCTCACCCTGCACCTGCCCCAGAGCCATTCCCTCAAGGACAAGCGTCAGGTGGTCAGCTCGCTCACCCGGAGGGTCCAGCGCACCTTCAACGTGGCGGCGGCCGAGGTGGAGAGCCTCGACTCCTGGCAGCTGGCGGTGATAGGAGTGGCCTGCGTCAGCAACGATCGCCGCCACGCCGACCAGGTGCTCAACAAGGTGGCCAACTGGGTGGCCGAGGACGGCGGCCGGGGTGAGGCGCTGCTGACCCGGCAGGACATCGAGCTGATCCAGACGTGACCCCTCTGGTCGCGGTGATCAAGATTGGGATCGACCCGGTCTTCCACCTCGGACCTCTGGCCATCCACTGGTACGGGGTGGGCTACGCGGTGGCGATCCTGGTCGCCCTCGAGGTGGCCCTCCCCTACGCGGGGCGCCACGGCATCCCCCGGGCCAAGCTGGGAGCGATCAGCTTCTGGACGATCGTCATGGGACTGATCGGGGGACGGCTCTTCTTCGACCTCCAGTCCGGCGCCGCCTACTACTTCACCCACCCCCTGGAGACCTTCGCGGTCTGGCAGGGGGGGATGGCATTCTTCGGGGCCATCTTCCTGGCCAGCGCCACCCTGCTCTTCCTGGCCTGGCGGATGAAGGTCAACTTCTGGGTCCTGCTCGACGCCGGCGTCCTCTTCGCGGCGGTGGGACAGCCGATCGGAAGGATCGGCAACATCATCAACGGGGACATCCTCGGCTACCGCTCCAACCTGCCCTGGGCCACCGCCTACAGCAATCCCCACAGCTTCGCCCCGGAGCTGGGGGTCGGCTACCAGCCGGTGGCCGCATACGAGGCCCTGGTGATCCTGCTGGTGCTGGGTTTCCTGGTCTGGATGCGGCGGCGCGGGGTGCCCGACGGCTGGGTCGGGATCGCCTACTTCATCCTCTACCCACTGACCCAATTCGGCCTCTTCTTCCTTCGCAACCCGGTCAACGTCCCGGTGATCTTCTTGGGCCTCAAGCAGGCCCAGCTGACCTCGTTGGGGGTGCTGCTGCTGGGGGTGCCGATGCTGCTCTCGGCCTGGTGGCTCTCCCACCGCCCCGCCGGCGGCTCGGCGCTGGATCTGGACCAACCCCCGGCCGCCCCGAGTTGAGCCCACACGAGGACTCCGAGGCACAGCTGGAGGAGTTCGAGCGCTCGCTCCCCTTCCGACTTGATCCCTTCCAGCGCCAGGCGATCGCGGCGCTGGAGCACCACCGGGGCGTGCTGGTCAGCGCCCCCACCTCCA
>PLTL01000365.1 GCA_003164475.1 Candidatus Dormiibacterota bacterium
GGGCGGGATGCCGTCGAGCACGCGTCAGACGTCGGGGTGGCAGCCCTCGCCACCGAGGGCGCCTGCACGGGACCCAACGGCGTTTGCCTCTCGATCCCGGCCACCTGTCCCAACTCCGGCCAGCCACCCGATGCCGACGAGGTGGCGATCTGCGAGATGAACCAGTCAGGCCTCACTTCGGCGCCACTGATCCACGTCACCGAGATCGACATCTACCAGGTTGCACAGTCGAATGGCGTCCCGGTCAGCAGCTGCGGCAGCAATGGGACGGGGTCCGGTACCTCCCCCTGCAATTCCACGACCGGATGTGGCAGCGGGGGGACGTCCGGGTGCGAGGACGCTTACCTCGTCAACGGTGCTAACGGGTCGGTGGACAATTGGCCAGACCACGCTCGCAGCGTCAGTCCATCTGGAGCTGACTTCCTGCGGCTCGTCGTGAAATTCAACTATTCGCTCATCGCCACCTCGGGCAGCATCAGCATGAGCACCTCCAACGTCTTCCGTCTGGAGCCGCAACCGTGAGGCGGCGCCCCTCTCGCAGCGGGCAGGCCATGGTCGAGCTCGCAATACTCCTCCCCTTCATGATGCTTCTCTTCCTCGGCTCCTGGACCGCCGCCGACCTGATAGGGGACAACGACACCGCGCTCCAGGCCACTCGGGCCGGCGCCCGCTACGCAGCGGAGCTGGGTGACACTCTGCCGGTCGGAGGTGTGACCGCCCTCGTCTGCTCAGGCGTCGGCGTCAGCGATCCGAATACCTGTCAGGTCGACCAGGACATCATCAGCCAGGTGCTTCCGGTGGTGGCCGGCAACATGCCCAATGCGGTGATCAACGAGATCGACATCTACCAGCCGACCTCCTGCACCAATGGTGGCCTGTTCACCTCCGGCACTCCCGACACCAGCAGCGGCTGCCCGCCGAACAACGGTGCCTACATCCCACATTCGACTGAGCTCATCGACTCATACCCGATCAGCGGAGCCACGGCGCAGACGCCCACATCGCTGGCATACGGCCTTGGCGAGAGGTATCAGAACCACCCTGACGAGTCGGAGCTGGGCGTGCGCATCGTCTTCACGTACAAGTCTCCGACCCTCAGCATCTTTTCGCAGACGGACAGCCAGTACACGGTCGTCCGGCTCGCCCCATTGGAGTGACGATTGCCATGAGGACACGCCCCGTCCGCAACGACCGCGAGTCGGCACGCGGCCAGGTCATGATTCTCTTCGCGCTGATGGCGGTCGTCTTGCTGGTCATCGCCGGCCTGGCCGTCGACGCCGGCATGAGCTACTTCAGCAGTGATCAGGTCGAGCGGGCCGCCGCTGCGGCCGCCCTCGCCGGCGTCGCCTACCTCCCGGGTGACCCGGGCGACGCCACCAACGCCGCTTACGTCGAAGCCGCGCGCAACAACTTCACCAGCGCGTGTCCGCACTCGCCCTGCGTCACGATCAGCCAACCTGCCACCAACCAGCTCAAGGTGACCATCTCGGTCAGCGTGCCCACCACCTTCCTCGAACTCCTCGGCTTCGGGCCCCACACCGTGACCCGATACGCCACCGCGGAGTACCTGCCCCCGATCGCGCTAGGACAACCCGGGTACCAACTCGGCTCGGGGCTCGGAGCCACCAACGCGGCCAACCAGGACTGCAATGGCATCCCGACTGCCACCACGACCGCCGGCTACTGCACAAAGCCGACCAGCGGCCTCGGCACCGCCGGCAACTTTTACATCCTCCGTTCCGAGGGCTGGGGCTCCGAGAGATCCGAGGGCGATCCCTACACCACGACTCCCAACGACAACACCAACGGATGCGGTGTCGACTCAACCGGCTCCGGGTCCTGTCTCGCCGCAACCCCGGACACCGATTACCACCAGATCAGTGCGATCAACGGCACAGAGAACTCCGTCAGCGACCTCAGCAACGATGGTGGCCAGAACTACCTCATCACCGTTCCCAAGGGTCAGATCGCCGATGTGCAGATCTACAACCCGAGCTTCGCCCCCAACACCGACGACAACAACAACAACACCAACTACACCCTCCACGAGGACGACGGGGACTTCCCCGACTACACCGGCGGAACCGGGGTCAGCTCCATGCCCCAGAGCGACTATGCCGTCATGGGATACACGCTCTTCCAGGTGCCAACTTTGGCATCGATGCTGTCCAACACTGAGGCCAGTCAGGCCTTCTTCTACCCCTTCAACGCCACCGGTTTGGAGACCGGGACACTCAGTCAGGACAGCTACTTCTACTGGCCGGCGGGGAGCGCCTCGCTCACGACGGTCTCCAAGCCCATCACATCCGTGCCCGCGATGTTCCACAACTGGATCTCGGTGATTCAGCCCAGCGAGCAGATCAATGCCGGCACCGATCTCAACTACAGCGTCGACCACAGCCTGGTCACCAACCCGATGCAGTACAACACGAGCGCGTGCACAGGATCGGCTTCCGCCACTTGCTACCTCGATAACGCGTCCGGCACGACGGAGTACTTCCGGCTTCGAGTCGACACGCTCAACGACGCCAGCGGTGCAGCGCAGCCGATCGTGGCCGTCACTACCACCGCGAGCAATCCCGCCGACCTGACGGCCGGGAACTCGACCGCACACAAGGCCTACTCGATACAGGTCGTGCCACCGAGCGCCGTGCCGGGCGCCACCTGCACGGGATGCACAGTGTCGGCCCTGGATGACCTCACCGTCTACACCCCGGTGCAGGGGAGCCAGTGCCAGAGCTTCCAGATCCCGCTCTTCTACCTCGATCCGAGCTACTTCGGCCAGACCATCAGCGTCGACATCTTCGACGTCGGTGATGTCGGGTCAGGCGCGGCATACGTCGGCATACTGACCCCAACTGCCACCAGCACCGGCTACACGCCCGCCACCTGCACCACACCCCCCGAGACCACTGGCGCATCCACCGAATCACCGTATGCCCAGACCGCGGGTATCTATGACATCGGCACCTCGGGGACGATAACTAACGGCCCTTCTTACGATAATGCGTTCACTGAGGAGACCGCCTTCGATCAGACCGGCTACAACAAGTGGGCGAGTGGCAGCGATGCCGTGATCCAAAGCGCCTCCAGCAGCGGCGGCGCCCTCTGGAACGGGCAGTGGCTCAACTTCCAGGTCCAGGTGCCGTCCAACTACAGCCTGCCGGCATGGTGCACCACCGCCCCGACAAACGCCTGCTACTGGGACCTGTACTACTCGGTTGCCAGCGGAGCGACGGCAGGTGACACGTTTGCGGTCACCGCCGGCTTCACCGGATCGCCAGACCGGCTCCTTCCCTCGTAGAGGGAGCCGCCCGCCGCTACTCCAGGGAGAGGATGTACGGGTAGTGGTCCTGGCCGCCCCGGTGCAGCTCAAACTCGGTGTCCGGGAACTCGGTGCGCAGGCGAGTGACCACGACGGCAGCGGTGGCCTGGCCAACCTGCGAGCCCCAGTAGACGGTGACCAGCT
>PLTL01000216.1 GCA_003164475.1 Candidatus Dormiibacterota bacterium
CCGGAGGCGATCCTTGAGTGGCGCAGGTATGTCCGCCTCCTCGTTCGCCGTGGCAACGAAAAGGGTCGAATTGAAGTTCAGGTCAATATTGTCAAGAAACTGGTCCTTCACAGCGTGATTACGGGACGGATCTAGTAGGTGAAGGATGACGGGCAAAGGGTCTCTCACCGGAGCGCGGCTGAGCTTGTCGATCTCATCCAAGAGGACGACCAACCCGCTCGGGTGTTGCCCAGAGCTAATCAGCCGCCGCACGATCTCCCCGGGGCGCGCTCCCATGTACGCGCTGTCACTCCCAATCAGAAAGACGGTGTCGGCGCCGGCGAGTCCGAAGCTCTCCAGGTACCGTTTCGATGCGGAGGCGATGGTCGAAGCCAGGGTCGTCTTGCCGGTCCCCGGCGGTCCGATCAAGCACAGTGACGTCCCACCGCCGGCGCCCGCGGGCAATCCCTTCCGGCGGCTCCACTCCTCGGTCGCCAGCCAGTCGAGGACTGCCTCCTTGACCTCGACGAGTCCTGCGTGGCTATCGTCTAAAACCCGCCGCGCCTCCCGGAGGTCGATGCATGGCCGCGGAGATGGCTTCCAGTTCAGCCCGAGGATGTAGTTGATTGCCGCGCGCGCGCGGTCGGAACCGGTGGCCTCCTCCAGCTTGCGTTCGCGAAGGAGAGCGCGCTGAACCTTCGGGGGTAGACCGGCGATGTACCGATCATCCCAGCCCTCGTAGGGCTCGATCTGGGCTCGCGGGTCAATCACGGGCGCCGCCAGCGTCGACTTCCCCCACGAGGGGTGCCCTCTGCGGACAGATCCCGCCAAGGACCGCCTCCCGTCAGCAAGTCTGATGTCGTCGTCATGGGGTGATTCTCCGGGTGACCGGCTGTAGGGTTATCAACGCTCCGCGCCACAACCTCGTGGCCCGGGGTCGTCGTCGACCCTCCACAGCAAAGCACTCGTCTCGCAAGCTGACAAACACACGGAGGCCGACGCCCCGGGAGGCCCCCTCTACGCACGGGCGGGGGCGTTCGTGTGCCCCAGGGGCCGCGTCCCTCCGGACGCCGAAGACCGGCCATGCGGCGTGGCGTTGCAGCACGGGAGCCGTGTGCCCAGGCTGGCACAGCTCGACCCACCTGTACCGCGCCGGCTCACTTCCTTGTCCCTTTCGGCGGCGCGGCACAAGCCAGCGGGGGTGCTGCGCTGCAAGTCTGCCAGGGCGAGGATGTCGGTGGATGACAAACCACGTGATGGCCTTGCACGAACCGAGCCGGTCACGGCGCTGACCCGAAGCACGGGGCGCGGAGATGACACGGGATGCAACGAAGGTCGGCTGACCTCATCCCACTCCCCACAACGATCCCCGGCGCGAGGCGTTCCGTCCGCTCCCTGCGGACGACGTCCGCGCGGACAGCCTTCTAACCTTCGGCAGGGCGGGAAGGGTGTAAGTTGCGGCGCCGCCCACGGTCCCTTGGGTAATCCAACTCGGCCACCGCGTCGCGGCAGGCGCGTGACGAGGTGCCCACGATGAGGAAAGGCGCAGCGTCCGTGGCAGTGGGACTGGACGTGGGCAGCAATGTTGTGCCTGGCATGGCCCGCGAACACCCTGCTGAAATCGAGACCGACAGGCGCTCGGCGTGCTGGCCGATGGGCGGGACGACACCGATCAGAAGTTGCCGGGAAGGATCCAGCCTTGCGAGGCCCCATAGGCCTGGCACGCTGCGAGGTCCGTCCCCGCGCACATCCAGACCCACACGACAATGGTTGGCTCAGTTTCAGAGGGCGGCGTCGGAGAGCCGCCAAAGCTCCCTCCGCTGGACGGCCCCACCGAGCAGCCGTCACTACCCATCCCGTCGAGACTGCCGTCATCCTCCGGCATCACCGAGTAGCAGAAGGTGAGATCCCACCAATAGGGTGAGCTGTTCAGCTCGACAGCGGCAAGATACCCCTCTGACGTGGGCTGTGAGGTCGTCCAAGGGAGCTGCACCGGTGTCACCACCCACGACGTGGTGGTCGCCGAGCCCGGGACGACGCAGTACGGTTCCGTCGACTCGGAGTCCCCGGTGGCGCACGTGGTGACCGCCACATCGACCAGTGGAGCGACCTGCGGCGCGGGCGTCGGGGTGGGCGCCGGCGTGGACGGCCGCGGCGTAGAGGTCGGGATTGCGGTTTGCGATGGCGCAGGGGCAAGGCCGACCGAAGGCCAGGGCGTCAGAAGCGGTGTGGGCCGCGAGGTCGCAGGCAAGGTGGCGGATGACGACGAGTACGGTGATGCACTCGGTGCCAGGGTCTCCGCGATCGGACTTGAGCTTGCCGTCTCGGAGCCAGACGGGACCGCGGTGCCGCTCATCGCGGCGATCGGCTTCGGTGACCCTGGACGGCCTATCGGCGCCGTCCCCGTCGGTTGGGACGAGCTAGAGAGCGAGCAGGATGCGACAGCGAGCGCTACGCCAAGGACCACGCAGAGCAACACCCGACCGCGCAGTCGCCGCCAGTGGAATGCCCTGATCGCGGAAATACGGTTCGGGGTAGCGACACTGCTGGGCCCACCCCGCGAAACGGAATCATCTGCCTCGTCTTCCATCGTCGGTTCCTCCATCACGCCAAACGAACGCGACGGCTGACCCGTCGTGGAGGTTCCTCTGCCACCACCGCCTTCGGGCCGTGACGTCGTCGCCTACGACCTAACCGCGATCGGCGCGAGCAGGCAATACCGGTAATGGCCGAGGTCGACGCCCCTCAACCGCAGGCGCAGAGCGGGCGATGATCGTGACGCCTGGCCTCGGGCAGGAGTGGAGCCGCCGGAAGGGACTGACCGCGGGCGCCGCAGGGGTATGGGTCGCCAGCCAGTCGAGGACTGTCTCCTTGATCGCGACCAGCCCAGCGGGCGCAGCAAAGGGTGGATCCTGCCCGGCTCGCTCTGAGCCTAGTGCGCGGTAATCCGCTCGACGGGATGCGTCGGGTTATGCGACGTTGCGCAGGTCCGTCCCCCCACCACCCGCCGCTCCACGGTCGCCTGCCCGACCTGAGATCCCCGTCGCGCGAACAAGAGCAAAGGCGCCGTCAAGGCCACGGCCACCGCCGATGGCAGCTTGCTACGCGCGATCGGCCGACGGACAACCAACGACACCTGAAACTGACACCGATGTCCGTTCCCTGTGTCGCTAGCGGTCACGCCTCCCCGAGTTGCGCGGGGCGATAGCCAGTCGCCCGCCCGCAGGTATCGCAGAGCGTCTTCAACCAACTGTCGTGAGCCATGAGTACCCCGGGCTCTCCGCAGGTCTCGCAGATGGTCTCAGAGGCGATCTCTGCCTGGTCGACCATCGCCTCCATGGTGGCGGCTTGGGACCCATGCGCCGCGATGTAGTAGCGGAGGGTGCCGTACTTCTCCTTGACCTGGTGGACCCAGTAGGTGGGGTCAAGCGCGGCGAGCCGGTGATCCAGGTCGATGATGAGGGGGTACCAGCCCTTGCCGCAGCCAATCCATCGACCCCAGCCGTCCGGGATCCGGCGGAGGATGCGCTCCAGGTCAGCCGCGTGGGGACCGGCGTCGTCGGGGACGTGCAGGGCGTTCAACACCCGCTTGATGTCGATGTCGGGCAGCGTCAGGTCCGCCTGGCCCACCTCTTCACCCTCCCGTAGACGGTGGGCGAGGCTGGCGACGCGGTCGGTTATGACGGCCCAGGTGGCTGCCTCATCGGGCTCCAGGGGATGAGCGTGGTCGCCAGGCAGCGCTGGCTCGTCAAGGTCATCGGTCACGGTCCTGGCCCTCCGATTGACTTAGGTGTTCCTCGTCTTCCATCGTCGGCTCCTCCATTACGCCAGACGAACGCGACGGCTGACCCGTCGTGGGGGTTCCTCTGTCACCACCGCCTACGGGCCGTGACGTCGTCCGCTGCGACCTAACCACGATCGCCGCGAGCAGGCAATACCAGTAATGGCCGGGGCGCGACATTGCACGGGATGTGGCAAGCGTCGGGCGACGTCATCGCACTCCACTACACGATCCCCACGCGAGGCGTTTCTCGCCCGGTCCCGAGGACGACGTCCGCGCGGACAGCCCTTTGACCTTCCAATGGGGCGGAAGTGATCTAGGTTGCGACGTGCCTATCGATACAAGTAACCGACACCGGCGTCGGTTTCCTGTAGCGATAACCTGGTGATGGAACGCGGACGGTGCCAACAAGCGCCCCTCCTGGGTCATCGTCGGCGGGGAAAGTGGACCGGGCGCCCGACCGATGCTGGAAGATTGGGCGCTGGGGAGACGGGATCAGTGTTCACAGGCCCGGGTCGCCTTCTTCTTCAAGCAGTGCAGCGCGGTGAACAAGAAAAGAGCCGGGCGGCTCTTGTCAGGACGGACGTGGGATCAAATGTCCCAGTCGGACTCAGCTGCCCTGGTGCCTGCCTCTAGCCGCCGTTTCGCCCACAGCAAGTGGCCACGGGGATGAGCGAGCAGATTCCGGCCGGTATCCGGTGCCATGCGCGCACTCGGGGCAGACGGTCTTCAGCCAGCCGTTACGGCTCATGAGCTGCCCCGGACGTCCACAGAGCTCGCAGACGGCCGCGGAAGTCGCCTCAGCTCCATCTATCAGCGACTGCATCGCCAGGTCCTGGCCGCCGGGGCTCTCGACGTCGTAGGCGAGAAGGCCGTACCGTTCCTCGACACCCAAAACCGAGTATTCGGGGTCGATGGCGGTGAGCTTCTCGTTGAGAGTGGCGATGATCGGGTACCAGCCCGGCCCTACCCCCAAGCGCGGCTCGGATCCTGGCCGGATGCGCCGGAGGATCTGCCCGAGACTGGCGGCGAACTCACCCGCGTCCCTGGGCTCGCCCAGCGGGCCGCTCACGCGCTCGTCCGCGTGACGACGGGCTTGGGCATGAGCACCGGGACGCTGCCCGACCTGGCCCCCGCAGCGGGCCGGAGCCTGACGAGGGTCATCAGGCGAAGGGCGCTCAACATGCCCACCACCACGGCGGTGATCGGCCAGTGCCCGGCGTAGTCAGCCGGTGGCGCATTGCTGAGATCGTCTTTCACGGTTGGTCGCTCTCCCTGCAGGCGGCCTAAGGGGCTTCAGCGTATCAGCCGTTTGGGCCAGTGGGTGCTCGCCCTTCGCGTCCCCGACACTTCTCGATGGCGCAGTCGTCCATCAGCACGATATAGGCGGGCCACGCCGTCCCGAATCCGAGCACTGCCCACTCTCTCTCCTCCCTAGCATGGGGCTCGGGCTTGAGATACTCGACGTCCCGCTGCCCGTACTGAGCCAGTGCCACTTTCTCGGGAAACTTGTGACGTCGCAGAGTCGTGCTGCCCGAGCGGATGGCGATGTCGAACAACCAGTCCGCCTTGCACACCACCCCGAAACCGAGTGCGGCCGGCGGAGCGGCCGACCTGAGGTAGGTCACTGTCCTACCTTGCGGACTGCCCGCCGTTGGGGCGAGGTACGCGACGGGACCGTAGCAAGCGACGCATGCGGGCCCTGTCCTCGTCTGTTTCCGGGCTCTCGCTTGCGGACAGCATGGCATGCGGGGCCAACTGCTGCGCGGCCACGCTGGCGGCGTAGTCGCTAGCGCTCATCGTCATCACCTCTCGCCCCTGAAGATCGATGTCACCCGCCGGGGTAACTGCTAGGCGTTCAGCGTTAACCAGGTCACCGGACCGGATGAACTCGACTATTCGACCCCGGTAGGGATGGCCGTAAAAGGGCGACAGCACCAAGGCGGGAAATCCCGGACGGACCATCTTGAGCCGGCCGATCAGCGCTTGAAGATGATCGATCATCCGGACGATCTCGGGCCGGGGCTGCTGCGCTCCGCTCTTCCAACTGGCGACGTTGCGACGGTCACGGCCGAGAATGGCGGCCAAGTCACCGCTCGTCAGCTTTGCTTCGGCGCAGACGCTCTCGATAATTTGGCGCAGGCTCGGCACCGTGGGTGCGAGAGCCTCCAGATGGTCGCTCGTCGCCGACTCCCAGATCAGCCGGGCACCTCGATCTGGGCCAACCCAGGCCGAGGTACCGCCACCGAGGGCTACCGACAAGTCAAGGAGCCTGACTCGCGCGGGGAGAGGGTATGCCTCGCTCACGGCTGGCCTCCAAAAGCGCGCAGATAGTCGTCGGTCACTGCCCAGCGGAAGAAACGGTATTGGCGCTCGGCGAATCTGCGACTCAGATCGATAAGCTCACCCGGCGAGAAGGGAGAGACGCTCGTACTGAAGACGTCGACGTCGAGTACGAAAGCCCGATGCTGAGCCGGCGGGATGCTGAGGTCATAGGTCAGCCTGGGTTCTACGATTCCCCAACGGGCCTGCAGCATCGACTGCTCATCGGCACGGTAGAGAGCGTCCACCAGTTCCCGCTGGCGGGTGGCACCATCACCGAGCTCGGCGGCCAGGTCGCCGGCCACCTCGGCCCGGAGCAAGCTGCTCAACTCGAGCAGGAGGGCGTCATCCTCGACGCGAGAGATGTAGCGAATCCCCAGTCGGTCCGTCAGGGGTGGGGCGAGGAGGCCGTGGAGGGCCTCTAGGGCGCGGCGGAACCTGCTGAGGAAGTCGGCGCGAGATGTGTAGTGGCGCGCCGAGACGCTCAGGAAGCCGTTCGAGACCGAGACCACCCAACCCGTCTCATCGACCCCAGCCATCCGCCAGACCCACTGCGTCCTAGGCGTGGGCCCGCCGGGACCGAACTCGATGCTGATCTCCTCGTCCCTCCGGAGGACGGGGTAGTCGTGCCGGAGCTGGTCATGGAGGCTCCGGACAGTGCCTGGGTCGTCGAGTCGGAGTTCGGTCGGAAAGCGCACCTGGCCGACCACCAGGGCAAGCGGTGCCGCCGGCAAGGAGATCTCGTCCACCGGAGGCCCGAAGGGGGTCTCGATCACGCGCTTAGAGTACCTCTCCGGGCCCTTCGTAGGGAAGTTGGATGGGAAGTTCACCAGATTGTCACCGCTGATCCCTCATCGCCAGGCCTGGTGGGGTGCAGCCGGCTGCCTCCCCGCCGTTCACGGGCTAGCATCGGGCAGCCGCCACCCGGCTCACTCCCCCTTCGTCCAGGCCTCCTCCGCCTTCTTGGCTATCTCCCGGTCCTGCTCTTCGAGGCCGTGGCCGTAGATGGAGAGGAGGGTGATCGTGGAGTGGCCGCCGCGGCGGGCGACCGCCTGGGGGGTGTGGCCGGCGGCCAACCAGGCGCTGAGTGCCGAGTGACGCAAGTCATGGACCCGCAGCCGCCAGTGCTGCTCGCCGCAGCGGGCGCAGCGGGGGGCGCCCGAGTACTCGGGGTAGGGCAGCAAAGCGATAACCCCGCGGCCACGTTTCGTGGTTCGGTCGTCGCGGCAAAGAAAGCGATCGATCTGAGCGAGCTGGAGGCCCCGATACAGGGCCGGGGCGAGGGCGCTCTGGGGCAGATAGCCGCCGCGCTCGGATTCCCAGACCAGCCGGTGCGGATCATCCCGGTCCCCGGAGCGCAGCCTCAGGTAGGCGGACAGCGCCTTTTCCAGGTGCTCCGGCACCTCCACCTGTCGACGAGAGGCTCGCGACTTGGTATCCCCCTCCTCGGTCACGTCGTGGCTACCTGGGCGCACTCGGGTGGTCCGCTCGATGCTGATGGAGTGCTCCCCCCACACCGTGTGCCGATCGTCCAGCCGCAGCGCCCTCAGCTCGCCGGCGCGCAAACCTAGCTCTGCCAGGTATGCGATGGCGAGCAGGCGGGAGTCGGCGGGGTCGGCCAGGCAGGCGCGGATCAGGCGCCGCCTCTCGTCCGTTTCCAGCACCATGGGCAGCCGCGACGATCTCTGCTTGGGTGCGGGAGCGTCCCGCACCGGGTTGGTGACGGTGAGCTCCTCCCCCACCGCGTCGCGGAAGGCGACCCGAAGCAGAGCGTGAAGGTGGTGGAGGGTGAGGTCGCTCCATCCCCGCTCGGGGCTCTTCTGGTTGCGACCCGGTTCGGCTTGGCGGCGGAGGACGGCGGTGACGTCGGAGGGGCGGATGTCGGCGAGCCGCTTACCCGTCCAGGCGCCCTCCTCGAGGATGGGATGGAGCAGCCCCACGGCCCGCCGGCGGGTCGAGGGGCGCCACGCCGCCGGCTGCCCGCGGGTCTCGTCCGCCACCCCCTCCCTCCGCCAGCCCTCGGCGGTCCAGCTCTGGGCCCGGGCCC
>PLTL01000039.1 GCA_003164475.1 Candidatus Dormiibacterota bacterium
GATCGGTGTTGCCACCGGCGCCGACGGGGTATTCGTCGTCACGGATCGCTCCGTGGCTGAAGAGTCGCGCCTGCTCCCGCTGGCCATGGCTTTCGATACGCGCGACGGAACGGTTCAATGGTCCGGCCACAACTTGGACGATCCCTGGGGACCGGACGATGAACTGGTGGACCTCGCCGCTTTCCCCAAGCTGGCGGAGTATCTTAACGCCCACGCTCTTCAATTGAAACGACGCAACATCGCCGGGCGCCATCAGGTGGGCTGGTATCGCACAATCGATCGAGTTACGCATTCACTGCTGACGCGGGACAAGCTGTACTTCCCCGATATGAAGCTGCAGGCGCATCCCGTCCTCGACCGAGGGATGACCTACCCGCATCACAACCTGTATTACGTCACCTCGGATACCTGGGACCTTGAGGTTCTCGGTGGCCTGCTCCTGTCCAAGATTGCCGAGATGTTCGTGGCCAGCTACTGCGTAAAGATGCGTGGGGGAACCCTCCGCTTTCAAGCGCAGTACCTGCGTAGGATCAGGGTGCCCGAACCGAAAGCGATCCCGCCGTCCGTGGCCGAGCGGCTACGCAAGGCGTTCCGAGCCCGCGATCGCGAGGGGGCGACGACGGCCGCCATCGATGCCTATCGCATCAGTCACGTACCGTCCGCCGCATGATCCACGATCTGGACGGCCGGCTGCAGGGCGCGGTTCAGTCTTTCTGGGATGCCCGCAACCGGCAGCAGCAGAAGCAGCTCGAGGGGGGAACCGTTGACGCGGGATCGCGCGGAGCGGTGACTGGGGGCACCCAGATGGGGGCCCTGGAGGTGCTGATCACCGATATCCTCGTCGACGCCGGCCTAACCGAGTTCGACGTCAAGACCAGAACAGGGCTGGAACTGCCGGGTTACTACCGCCCGGAGAAGATGTGGGACCTGCTTGTCGTGACTGGGTCCCCACGACGGCTTGTTATGGCGGTGGAGTTGAAGTCGCAGGTTGGGCCTTCGTTTGGCAACAACTACAACAACCGCACGGAGGAGGCGATCGGTAACGCCGAGGATATGTGGACAGCGTACCGGCAGGGGCGCTTCGGCAAGTGGCCACCGCCCTTTCTCGGATATCTGATGCTCCTCGAGGATTGTGAGGCGGTTCACCGGCCAGTCCAAGCGGCCGAGCCCTACTTCGAGGTCGATCCCATCTTCAAGCAGAGCGGTGGGTACGCGTCGTACGCCAAGCGCTACGAGATCCTCTGCGAACGGCTTATGCTTGAGCGGAAGTACAGCGCCACGTGTCTCCTGCTCGCGACCCGGGAAACCCCGACCCGCATCAGCTCGCCGCCGGGGTCAGTAGACTTCGCGACGTTTGCCGCAGCCATTGATGCACACGCGCTTCTCTTGGCCGCAACTCTGTGATCATGCGGGAGCAGTTTCGTGGTGTGACGCCACGCTGTGATCGGCACGCAGCCGAGGCGGCGGCGCGGAGCTTCTCGTGGCGCGACGCGGGCGCCAATCGGACACGGAGGACGGGCTGGAGTTCGATCCCGAAGCGATAGCCAAGCAGCCGAGGATGCCGCGCTCCACACGATGTCCGATCTGCGGAGTGGAGAGGAGGCCGGTGTGTCAAGGGACAGTGGAGAGATTTGGCTGAGTGAGGGGTGGGGAACCGGATGACCTCGACCATGGCCGCGGGTCGTCAGGCCGAGGGCTGCATCTTCTGTGGTGCCGCTAGGCTTACCAGAGAGCACGTCTTTCCTCGGTGGCTCGTGACTATCCTAACCAGCGACGTCGTGGGCCCCGACGTTACCTCCGAGCGAACCCGGCGCACCTCCGGCGGTGCTACAGAGACACAACGGTGGGCAGCCGTAGATGTGGCCTCCCACACCGTTCGAGTTGTTTGTGCAACGTGCAACAGCGGGTGGATGAGTGAGATTGAGGCCCGAGCGCAAGCTGTGCTCTCCACGATGGTTGCGGGCGAGCGGACCAGCCTGTCGCCGGCTGCCCAAATGGACGTGGCAGCCTGGACGGCTTTGAAGGGTTACATTGTTGAGTACGCGCTCGGCGGCGCCATCGTCGCTACGCCTGAGGAGCGCCGCGCACTCATGGAGGCGAGGCACCCAGTAGGAGCGGTGGCGGTGCGTGTCGGGGCCGTCGAGCGCAGTGGCATCCCCAATTCGGTAACGCGCATCGTCTACACCGTCGGGCGAGCCGGGACGCGGGAAGGAATGGCAGTTTGCACAACCTTCGCGCTCGGTTGTGCCCTTCTGCAGGTCTGCTATGGGCTCGGCATTACCATCGACTGGACCAGAGTAAGTGAGCCGCACTCAGATCACGTGCCGGTCAACCCACCCTGCCCAGGAGAGGTTCAGTGGCCCCCGGCTGTGGTCCTCGACAGCGGATCGCTTGGCGCCTGGGAGCGGCCGATACGGGCAAGCGATCCAGGTGGGATCGCCGGCGCCGGCAACTCTGCTGCGTGATCGGCTCGGTGGCTGTGATCGGGGAACGATGATCGGGCGTTGCTCCTGAGGGCCATCTGCCGCCCCCGATGGCCGCCTGGCAGGTCTGCAAAGCGGCGATAGGGCAGATCGGAAGCTTCGTAGCACTGAGGCAGCGCGCGACCCCGACGGGGGGCAGGCGAGCGTCCAAGCCACGCTCACCGGATCCTCGAGACGCCCCGACTGGCCTGGCTATCCCTCGGGCGGTCGGGCTGCGGCGCGGTCGCGGTGGTGCAGAGCCAGGGGGTACCGAGCTTCGCGGATGAAGGCATAAATCGGCAGGAAGCCGCCACTTACCTCTTGGAACCCACCAGGAGGAGAACCGGCAATGACCATGGAACCCCGGACCGGACCCGGTCTGCAAGCCAGCACCTCGTCCCTGCATAGTTCAGAGCCCGTGGCGAGCGCCGACCCCTTGTCGCCCGGCTCGGATATCGGCGGGCTGGTAGATGCGGCGCGCCACGGAGATCAGCGGGCTTTCGCCCAGCTGTACGACCAGTTGGCTCCGGGGATCTTCGACCACCTCTTGCTGCTGGCTGGGAACCGGGCCACCGCCGAGGACCTCGTACAACAGACGTTCCTCGAGGCCTGGGCCGGCTTGGGGTCGCTCCGCGATCCCGCCTCGGTGAGGTCGTGGGTGTACAGCATCGCCCATCGTGCCGGATGCCGGCAGCTGCATGCGAAAGCCGCGCCGCTGCCCCTTGACGAGGTCGCGGATCTCGAGGCGCCCGTCCCCGGGCCCGAGGATGCGGTGATCTCGCACGACGCCGCCCGGTTGGTGTGGACGGCCGCCGCGTCCCTGGAGCCGCAGCACCGGG
>PLTL01000010.1 GCA_003164475.1 Candidatus Dormiibacterota bacterium
AGGACTTGCTCAGCAGTCTCCTAGGGCCTCGTCGTACAGGTGGGCGTAGGGAGTGATCAGAAGCCACGCAGCAATGAACAGCTCCGTCCCCCACACGGCCCGCTGGACCGCCGGCATCGCCCGCCACGCACTGCTCCGCGACAGCACCCATCGAAAGAGAGCCGCGGTTCCGCCCAGAACCACGATCGCTGCTGCGCCCTTGATCAGGAGGGTTCCCATTCCCGCCTGTCCCAGGACGGGAACGAGGAACGCGAGGGCACCCCAGATCGACACCTGGGTCTTGGCTTGGACGAGGGTCCCCGAGGAACTGGCCACGACCCGGAGCCAGGGCACCAGATTCCAGGCCTGAACCGCGAAGAAGGCGGCGGTTGCAATCGCAAACCACGCCGAGAACCGCCTCCAGCGCAGACCTTGCGTCCTGAGCAGGATCAGCAGGACCACGATTGGCACGATCGTGAGATCCGGTTTGATCCAGAGAACGGCCAGAGCGACGCCCGCAAGTCCAACCCTCCGGTCGTGAAGAAGGGCAAAGCAGGTGAGCAGAGCCGCGAGCACCAATGGCAGGGGCTGGCCGAGAGAAAGCCCGTGCAGCACCGGAAACCAGAGGATGGCCAGCGCGCCGCCGATCACGCTGGCGTGGGAGGAAAGCCTGGTCCAGCGCGAGTACCACAGCTTGAGCGCCCCCGCGAGGACCCCCACGGACAGGCCCAGGAACACCAGGTAGGCGGCCGCGAATGGCAGGAGTGCCAGGGGAACTTCGAGCAGGCTGAGCGTCGGAGGATCGAAGTTCGCGGGGGTGAACGGCAGCTCACCCCGCAGCAGCGCCTGGGCTCCGGCGTAGACATGGCTGAAATCGGCAGGCCCACGAGTGGTCGGCCATCCACCCCTCGCCGCGATGATTCCCCAGATGAGGACGGCCAGGAAGATGCATTCCGCCGCCAGCAGCACCAGGGGGAAGATTGGCCCCGAGCGCACCTCCCTCGGCGGCGCCCCGGCTGCGGGCCGGACCTGGGTGTCGAAGACGCGAGGCAATCCCTCACCCGACCCGTTTGGCACCGCACGCGGACGCATGTTCCCGACAGAATCCCACTGCTCTGACCGGATGGCGCACCCAGGCGGGCAGGCTGTCGGCATCCCTTCACCTCCTGATTCGATCCCCGTCATCGGTGCCACAGATGCGTGACAGCCCCGCGGGCATCGCCGCTGCGCCGTGGGACGGGTCCGATCAACGACCGGGGCCCCGACTCAGGGCTTGCTTCCGGCGCAGGCCCGGAGGCAGACGGTCTGGCGCCCTGGGCTGAGTGGATCGTGCCAGCTCTGGGGTCGCGACCTTCCCATGAATTGTTGGTGGGCACTATCTCTTGACACTCACCACCATGATAGTTACTATCTTATGAAAGTAAGCACCAAAAGGAGGACGCCGCCATGAACACACCGGCATCCGCTCTCGGAGTCGGCGCCCGCAGGTGGTGGGCGCTGGGCGGCGTCATGCTCGCCGTCTTCGCCGTCGGCCTCGACGTGACCATCCTGAGCGTGGCCATCCCGACCCTGGCCACCCAGCTGCACGCCTCGGAGTCCGACCTCCAGTGGTTCTCCTCCGGTTACCTTCTGGTCCTGGCGGCTCTGATGCTGCCCGCCGGCCTGCTCGGCGACCGCTTCGGGCGCAAGCGCGTCATGCTCGGGGCGCTGCTCCTCTTCGGGCTGGCCTCCGCCGGCTGCGCGCTCTCGAAGACGCCGGCGGAGTTCCTCGCCGCCCGGGTCGTCCTGGGCTTCGCCGGCGCTCCGCTGATCGTGATGGCCATCTCCGCCATCGCGGTGCTCTTCACCCCCGAGGAGCGGCCCAAGGCCGTGGGCATCTGGGCGGCGGTCAACTTCGTCTCGTTCCCGATCGGGCCCATCGTCGGCGGCTACATCCTCAGCCACGCCTGGTGGGGGTGGGTCTTCCTGATGAACGTGCCGGTCGCCCTGCTCGGGCTGGTCGCCGTCCTGATGCTGGTCCCGGAGTCGAAGTCGACGCAGCGGCCCGGCCTCGACCCGGCGGGCGTGGGCCTCTCCACCGCCGGCCTGGTGAGCCTCACCTACGGCCTGATCCAGGCCGGCCAGAATGGTTGGGGGAGCGCCATCGCCATCGGCCCGATGCTGGCCGGGGTTGCCCTGCTGGCGGCCTTCCTGGGCTGGGAGGTCCTGCTCACCCGGCGGCCCGGCGGCCAGCCACTCGTCGACCTCGAGCTCTTCCGCTCGCGCAGCTTCACCTGGGGAGTGCTGCTCCTCGCCGTCTCCGCGGTGGTGATGATCGGCGTCATCTTCACCCTCCCCCAGTACTTCCAGGGCATCACCGGGGTGGACCCGATGGGCAGCGGCGTCCGGCTCCTCCCCCTGCTGGCCGGCCTGCTGCTGGGGGCTCTGCCCTCGGCCCTCTTCATCCGCTGGATCGGGGCCAAGCTGGTCATGAGCCTGGGCTTCCTCATCCTCGTGCTCACCGGCCTGTGGGCGGCGTCCACCACCCTCGGAACCGGAGCCGGCGTCACCGCGGCGTGGATGGTGGCCGGCGGCCTGGGCATGGGCCTGGTATTCGCCCCCGCCGCGTCGGCGGCGCTGGCTCAGATCGACGCCGAGCGCAGTGGCGTGGCGAGCGGCGTGCTCCAGGCGATCAACAAGATGGGAGGCCCGCTCGGCGCGGCCGTCTTCGGGAGCGCCCTCAGCTCCGTGTACCAGGCTCATCTTCCCGTCGCCGGCCTCACCGGCAGCCTGGTCGCCACCATGAAGGAGGGGCTGACCCAGGGGCTGGCCGTGGCCCGCAAGCTCGCATCCCCGGCGCTCGCCCACGGGGTCCAGGCGGCCTTTGTCCGCGGCATGGATGCGGCCTTCCTGGTCTCCGCCGGCATCGCCGGCATCGGCCTGGTGCTCACGCTCCTGTTCATGCCGCTGCGCACCCCGGCGCTGGCTCCCACGCCAGAGAGCGGCGCCGCCGACCCAACCGGGCCGGGCCCGCAACTCCTGCTCCCCGACAGTGCGGCGGCAGCACCGACGTCCTTGTGAGCAGCTACGATCGTGGCCGGAGGCACCTGGCACGCGCAATGAGGATCGGGTCGAGATGACTTCGTCAGAGGCGATCGAGGGCCGAGGTCCCGGGCTCCGCGAGCGGAAGAAGGCAAAGACCCGCGCCGCCATCCAGCAGGAGGCGATGCGCCTCTTCGTCGAGCGGGGCTACGACGGCACGACCGTCGAGGACATCGCCGAGGCCGCCGAGGTCTCACCGAGCACCTTCTTCCGCTACTTCCCGACCAAGGAGGACGTGGTCCTCCGCGATGACTACGACGAAGCGCTGATGGAGGTGTTCCAACAGCTGCCAGCTGACCTCACGCCGCTGCAGGCCTGCCGCGAGGCGCTTCGCAGCATCGGTGGCATCACCAGCGGGCTCTCCCCCGAGGAGCGGGAGCTGGAGAAGGTGCGGATGGCCCTCACCTTCTCGGTCCCGGAGGTCAGAGCCCGCTGGATCAACGAGCTGGTCCGCTCCTTCCAGGTGCTCGCCGGAGCGGTCGCTGCCCGAGCCGGACGCCCAGCCGATGATGTCCAGGTGCGCGCCTTCGTCGGTGC
>PLTL01000100.1 GCA_003164475.1 Candidatus Dormiibacterota bacterium
GAACCTTGCACCCCGCCATTGACTCACATCGAGCATCCGTTTGTGGAGGACTTGCTCAGCAGTCTCCTAGGAAGGGCAGACCACCGACTCTAATGCCGAGCAGGAGGAGGGTTCGCCTCCCGCCGGCGCTGGCGGCGGCGAGTCCCGGAGGCCCGCCAGCAGACCTCGACGCTGCGCTGGATGTATTCGAGCGACCGGCGCACGTTGATCGACGAGGACTCCCGCGTGTACCGGGTGGGGATGGCCACCTCCTGGATCCGGAAGCCCCCCAGCACCGCCGCCACCAGGATCTCGGTGTCGAAGACGAAGTCGTCCGAGTACGACTCGAAGGGAATCGACTCCAGGAAGCGCCGACTGTACGCCTTCATCCCCGAGTGCATCTCGGTGAAGTGGGTGCCCAGCAGCAGATTCTCGGCGACGGTGCTGAAGCGGTTGCCCCAGTAGCGGTAGAGGGGCATGCCGCCGGCCCGCGGGTCCCCGGTGCAGGCGAAGCGAGAGCCGAAGGTGAAGTCGGCGACCCCGGCCACGATGGGGGCGACCAGCGCCGGCACCGCCGACGGGTCGTACTGGTAGTCCGGGTGAAGCAGGACGATCACCGTGGCGCCCAGGTCGAGCGCCTCCCGGTAGCAGGTCTTCTGGTTGCCGCCGTAACCGCGGTTGCGGTCGTGGACCCTGACGTCGATGCCCAGCCGCCGGGCGAGGTCGACGGTCCCGTCCGGCGAGGCGTCATCGACCAGCAGGAGGTGATCGGCGGTGCCGGCCGGCAGTGCGCCGACCGTCCGTTCCAGGGTGCCCTCAGCTTTATAGGCGGGGAGGGTGACAACGGTGAAATGGCTGGCGGGTCCCATCAGGACTGGAGATGATACCCGCCGGCGGCGACCGACCCGGCCCGCGTAGCCTCAGGCCGCCACCTAATGGCCGCCTCGACCCGTCTCTCAGGCCGGCTCCCCGACTGGTTGACGCTCCCTCTCCTCCTCGACATCGAGCCGGGTCACCGAAAGGTATCCGACCAAGACGACGATGAGGACGGTCAAGCTCACGCTGCCGGTTCCTCGACCCCAGTTCAGGCCGCCGAGGATGTGGGGGACCCCCATCCAGTCCGCGAACGAGGCGCCCAGCGGCCGGGTGATGATGTACGCGAACCAGAACGCCACCACCGCGTTGAGAGGGGCGAGGCGGTGGGCGAGCGCGGGCACGGCGATGACGACAGCGAAAAGGATCCCTAGACGCCAGGAAACCGCGGTGGAACGTGTACGCGGTGAGGTCGCCGGCTGCCGTGCCGAGGGCGAAGGTGGCACACACCGTGGCCCAGTACGAGAGCTCGCGCCGCAGCGTCGTGATGTGGTGAATCGAGAGCGTCCGCTCCGTCAGGTACCAGACATCCCATGGGACAATCGGCCTGATATGCGCGTGCTGGTCACCGGAAGCAGCGGGTTCCTCGGGCAGCAGGTGGCCACGCATCTGGCCTCGGACACCAAGATCGAGGTGGTGGGGTTCGACCTCAAGACGCGGACCGACGTCGGCGTCGCCACGATCGTGGGAGACCTTTGCGACCCGGCGACCCTAAGGCGGGCCTGCGATGGTGTCGACGTCGTGGTCCATTTCGGTGCGGTCGGCGACGTCGATGTGGCCACGAGCGACCCCGACCTCGCCCAGAGAACCAACGTTCTGGGTACGCGATACATCGCCGAGGCGGCTGTCGCCGCCGGGGCGCGGGTCGTCTACGCATCGACGTGGGAGGTGTACGGGCCGGTCCAATACGAGCCGGTGGATGAGGACCATCCGTGCGCGCCACACCACGTCTATGCAAGAACCAAGCTTGCCGGCGAAGAGGAGCTGCGCGAAGCCCATCGGCGCGACGGCCTCCCCGTAGTCATCCTGCGTCTCGGCACCGCGTACGGACCGGGCATGAGGCCGAACACCGTCTTCCGCCGCTTCGCGGACGCGGCCCGGCGGGGAGACACGCTGACGGTGCAGGGAACCGGCCATCAGTGGCGACAGTTCACCCACACCTCGGACATCGCCCGTGCGGTGAATCTCGTGGTGGGCTCTGGCCTCGCGTATAGCACGGTCAACGTCGTTGCCGAGGAGACGGTGACCATACGTCAGCTTGCCGAGACCGTATCCTCCCGCTATGGGGGAGCGGTGAGCTTCGGCCCCGAGCGCCCCGGCGATCCGCCATCCGCGCTGATCACCTCGGCCAAAGCGGCAGAGCTCCTCGGCTGGCGGGCATTGGTCGGGTTTTCGGATGGGTTGGCTGACCTGCTCGAGGAGTTTGACCGCGAGCACGGATGGGCGACTACCGGCGCGGAACAGCACCCACGCTGATGGGAGGGTCAGGCGCTTGTCGTCGCCGGTGGGTGAGAGCGACGGCCGACTGGGGTCGAGTGCCAAGGGCGACGTGGCGCATCAGCTCGGCGGTGCTTCCAACGAGTTGGGCCCGGTCATAGGGTCGGACCGCTCTGGCGGCTGCGGCGCCCATTGCCCGCAGCGTCGCCGCGGGTGTCAGAGCCACCGTCGACAACGCCTCGGTCATCGAACGGAGGTCTGAGGGCTCGCAGAGCCAGCCGGTGACGCCTGGCTCCACCAGGTCGGGGAGGTCACCTACCCGGGTGCCGAGCAGCGGGAGCCCGTGGACCATCGCCTCGATGGCCACGGCCGGGAAGGCCTCGGTCTCCGAGCAGTACACGGCCACGTCGGCGGCTCGCCACCACCACTCCAGATCCAGCCAGCCCGCGCGTGGGGAGATCGCGACATCCGCGTCGCTGCTCGTCAACCCGGATGACGTCCTACGAAGATCGTTGTCTGCCGCCAAGTCCTCGGTCCGGTCACCGTGGGGGAACGGCCGGAGCTCGAGTTCGTCCAGATGGCAGCCACCGAGTGAGCATGCCCGCTCGGCGCGGCCTTGATCCTGGCTCAGCATCGATGAGCCCTCTGCCCGCTCGAACCAGCTGAACATACCGACTCGGATTCGGCGGCAAGTAATCGGCCGCCCAGGTCCACGCCCCGTGCCGTTGGTAGAGATCGCGAATCTGGAGGTACATGTCCAGGTCCACGTTCAACTCGACAGAGGGGAGCTTCGAAATGGGGCGTTCGGGATAGTGGTCAGCGCGCAGACGCACCCCCTGCTCGATCTGCCACGCCGCGGAAAACCCTTCCCAGGCCCAGACCGAACACCCATGGCGCTGCGCCAATTGCATGACCGCGTGGTTCACCTGGACATGCTCCTCGTGTCCATACTCGCCCCACGGGTTGTGCGCGAAGACGGTGGCGCCTTCGTGCATGTAGCTTTCGAGCATCCTGCACATGCTTGTGAAGTTCGTACGGTATCGCTCCGCGCAGTCCTTGGGACACGACTCCATCAACGAGACGCCGTACCCGATGGGTCTTCTACGCAGAAGGTCTGACTGTTGGTGAACGCCAGCGGTTTGGAGAGGCAGGGTTTCTAGGCTATTGAGGGGATAGCCCGCTATGGCTCGTGCCCTCGCCGCAGCCAGATCCGTGTTGACGGCGTGCCCGGGAAGGACCATGACGATCCTGTGGGCGAAGGGGAGCGCTGCTCCGAGCCAGAGGACCTCATCGTCAGGGTGCGCGACGACAACGACGACGTCACCTGCAAAGGGGAAGCTCATTCCACCTCCAAGCCGGGTCAATGCCCGCGGACCCGGACGTCGATGCCCAGCCGGCGGGCGAGGTCGACCGTCCCATCGGGCGAGGCGTCATCAACCAGCAGGAGGTGCTCGGCGCTGCCGGCGGGCAGGGCTCCGACCGTCCGCTTGAGGGTGCCCTCCGCCTTGTAAGCGGGGAAGGTGACGACCGTGAAATGGCTGGCCGGGCGCATCAGGATTCTGGATGATAGCCGCTCCGACCTCCCCGCCCTCGGGCTGGCGAGGCGGGGAAAAAGCACCTCAGGCCCCGCAGGCCTATACCTCCATCCTCTGGTCCGCCTGGGGCTGCCCTCCCGTCACCGGGCTGAGGAAGCCCTCCATGGACGCCTGGAAGCCGGGCTCGGTCCCATAGGCCAGCGGGCCGAGGATGATCACCGGCCCCCACAGACCTGGACGAGGCCACCGCGCACCCCTTCGACGAGGTCCGCCCGCATCCGAGTCCGTTCCTGATGTCTGCAGAGCGTTCATGACGCAGTCCAGCGTCATGGTTCGGCGCCCGGCCGAACGAGGGGCTCGGCCGGGACCCGCCGGCCCGCAAGAAGATCCCCACGGTCAGGCCGCGGCCACCCAGTGCCCCAGCACCTTCGCCGCGAAGGACGACAACGTCGCTGATCCACTTCGCCCCCCCAGCAGGGCGGCCCACACCGCCGATCCCTTCAGCCCGACGTTGGCGTGTCCCGGCACCTCACCAAGGTTCACCCTCTCTCGGAGCAGCTCCCCGAGCCCCAGGCGGCGCATCAAGGTCGCGGGGAGCAGCAAGCCAGCGTCGGCCACCAGATGCTCGTCGTCAAAGCGAGGCGCGGATGGTGTCGAGACTGTGGGATGCTTTCACCTGGCGGGTGCTCGTGCTGAGACGTTGGTCTTCTGAAATCCATTGTTCCAGTTGCAGGTTAAGCACCCCTCTCATGCTGTCAGCCCCGTTGCTGATCGGCGTTTCCGGGTTAGCATCCGGCGATGCCGCACCGCTACGAGCTCGATGGAGCTCGTGCGCTTGCCATGCTGTAGCGAACGGGAACTGACGAGGGCTCGCTCACACGGGTACCTGGCGAACTCCCCGACGGCGGGTGTTCCGAACGGAGCCCACGGTGTCCGAGTCGAAGAGGTACCAGAATCGAGTGCGATCCGTCCAGACTCTGTCAGACCGTGTGGCGAAAGGCGCTCGCCGAGACGGGCGAGCTCACGGCGTCGTCGGGCGGTCACCCCTGGTGGCATAATTGGCAAACCATCCCTCAGCCGCGCCTTCTGATGGGCGGAGAGGGTCGCCGCACAGGAGGGGGGCCACGACCCAGTCCGAGCCCCAAACGCGCGTGATCGCGACCACGCGAGTGCTCTGGACCCACCCACTGCGGTGGTTGATCGCGAACCCCACCCCTGCAACGGTCATGGGTCTATCGCTGATCGCGGCGGGTCTCCAGGTCCTGGTAATCACTCGACCGAACATGCTTCTCTCAGGCGGCACGTACGACACGGCCTTGTATCTTGGTAGCGCGATTAAGTTCGTGCACGGCGTAATGCCGTATCGGGATTTCGCGCTGCTTCAGCCTCCCGGGTTGGTATTGGCGCTAACACCGTATGCGCTTCTATCCCTCGCCGTCGGGAGTCGCGGGGCGCTCATGGTCCTCACCGCCTGCACTCCAGTGCTCGCCGCTGCCAATGTGGCCCTCGTCGGCCGGCTTGTCTCTCCCCGCGGCTGGCGGGCAGCTCTCGCAGCCTGCGGTCTTATGGCCGTCTATCCGGCCACATACGAGGCCCTCCTCGATGGAATGCTCGAGCCTCTCATGGTTCTCTTCTGCCTGATCGGAGCCCTGTTGGTCTTCGACCGTGGCGGCTGGTCGCACCGCTGGCGGCTAGCGGCAGGTGGCGTCGCATTCGGCTTCGCCACCTCGATCCTAGTGGCTGCTGTGCTGCCAGCTAGTGTAGTGGCCTTGCTCAGCATCGGACAGCTTCGACGCCGCTTTCTCCCGTTTGTCGGGGGTGGCATCGCCGGTGTTCTCATCCCCGTCATCCCATTCCTAGCGGTGGGTCCCGGTCCTTTCCTCCACGACACCATCATTACCCAGCTTGCTAGGGCACAAGGGGCAGTGCGCAGCCCGGCGTACGACGTGTTCATGTACCTGGCCTTCAGGCCAGGGGCAGGCGCTACACCTCATCGCTTGGCGTTCAGTTCGGCGGCTGTTGCTGTGCTCGTCGGCGTGGTCCTCGTGGGATTCATTGCCACCCGCCACCGCCTGATGCCTGTGGAGTGGTTCGCCATAGGGTCTGCTCTCACCCTGGGCGCAGCTCAGTTCGCGATCGCCATCTACTATGAGCACTTCCCGGCGATGCTGATCCCGTATCCGGCCATGCTGCTAGGCTTCGCGGTGGGCAGAATCAGTCCTCGCTGGGCACCCCGCTTGATCCCCTCGTTAGTCGCCCTCGGAGTTGCCGCGCTGGTGATCACTCAAAGCGCTGGATTCGCCACAGACGCTGCCGTTGACTACGGCCCATCCGTCGACGCTATCATCCCCCCTAACGGTTGCTCGTCCGGCCTGACGGTGATTCCGTACGACGCAACAGAGCAGATGTTGGTGCAAGCCGACAGGATCTGGTCCTCTTTTCCCGGCTGCACGGCGCTGAACGACCCGGTTGCGCAGCAACTCGTCGATGTCCATTGGGGCGTAGACGCACCCGCTGACTTTCTGAGGTCCCTCACCCACACGAACTACCTGGTGACCGACATGCCCCTTAGCTCGCCGAGCTGGGTGAACCCGCCGTTCCCTGCTCTGGTTGCCTACATCCACGACGACTTCAGGCCCCACCAGTCGGGGCCGCTCACGATCTACGTTCGGAATGGATTCCCGGTCGCCTGAACCTTGGCCCGGGATTCACCGATCGGTAATCAGTAGGGCCCGCGGTGGAGGCTCGGACTGAGGTAAGCGCCGCCAAGTGGCAGCGGCCGACGCAGGGTAGCGACGGAGTGCGCCTTCGATCACTTCCGATGGCCGCGGCCATGTCATCGGCGGACTCGGCGACGACGCGGGAAGGAGGAGACAGCAGGGTGTAACTCAGCGACCGTATGCCGACCTCAACAGGGGGCCCGCTACGCCGCCCCCCGCGGGGAACGGGGGCCCCCGGGGCGCGGTGGTGGCGCCGGCATCCCTGGCCCGGCCTCCTCGCCGGCCTGGCCGCCGTGGCGCTGCTCGCCATTGGGGCTGTCGTCGGTTATGCCCCGGGGGCGCTCCCGGACACCCGCGGCTGCCACGGCGGCCGTATCACCATCGGCGACCGTCACCGCCAGCCCGGCTGCCGGGGCCACCCAGGCGCTCACAGCCCCCGACGGCGCTCCGAGCTCGACCCCCCTGCGGCCCCGACCGCGACGCCATCGGCCGGAGCGCTCGTCTTCCAGACGCTGGGATCCGTGGACTGCGAGTTCGCCGGAGCGACCATCCCCTCCTGCGAGACGGTCGATGTGGCGTACTTCGCGGACCCCGACGCCAGCAGCCAGTCCCAGGACAGCGCCGTCGTCACCTTTGCGAACTCGGCGGTCACGATCGGCACGAACGCCAACGGCGCCAGTCAAACGACAGTGCTCGAATCCACGCAGACACAGGGTCTGCATGCCGTCCTGCTGGGGGAGATCTGGTACCCCGCGGCTGGGACATGTCCGCACACCGTCGCCGTGACCGGCTCTCGGGATGGACGCACCGGGAGCTGGAGCGGCGGCTTTCAGGTCGGTGCGCAGGCCAACTCCACCCTCAGCGCGTCACTATCCGCGAGCTGACTCCCACCTGGTCCCCCCCGGCCGCACCTCGACCGCGCCGAGGCACGACCGCAGCACCCGCGCCTCAGGTCATCACCCCAACCGGCTGCCGCCCTCTCTCCTCGTCCACGTCGATGCGGCTGACGCTGAGGTAGGCGACCAGGAGCGCGATCACAACGCTCAGGCTCAGGCTGACCGTTCCCCGACCCCAATCGCGGCCGCCGAGTGCGTGGGGCACCCCCATCCAGTCGGCGAACGACGCCCCCAGGGGTCGGGTGATGATGTAGGCGAACCAGAACGCCGCCACCGCATTGAGGTGAGCGAAGCGGTGGGCGAGCGCGGGCACGGCAATCACGACCGCGAAAAGGATCCCGGACGCCAGAAAGCCCAGGTGAAAGGTGTACGCGGTGAGGTCGCCGGCCGCCGTGCCCAGGGCGAAGGTGGCACACACGGTGGCCCAGTAGAAGAGTTCGCGGCGCAGGGTGCTGATGTGGTGGATCGAGAGCGTCCCCTCCGTCAGATACCAAGCAGCGAACACAACCACCAAGGTGACCGCGAAGCCCACCGTCGACACCGCGTACGGCACACCCAGCTGGATGTGCAGCGCGTCGGCGACCATGGTGCCGAAGATGGCGACCATCACCACCGCCAGCCAGTACACCCACGCGATGTAGCAGCGGACGCGCAGCTGGAGGATCAGGGCTGCGGCAAATGCGACGGCTCCCAAGCCGACGGCGAGATAGGGGTCGATCTGACGCACCGAGTAGTCCGAGGTCGCCTCGCCCATGGCGGTGGTCAGGATCTTGAGGATCCAGAAGTACGCCGTGATCTCCGGGACTTTCCTCAGCGCCCTGCGGTTAAGGCTCATCGGGCGGGAAGCTACCACCCCTCGGCTTAGGCGCCGCTCCCGTCAGCCAGGTGGCGCTCCAGGTCCGCCAGACCCTGCGGCGACCCTATCTCGTAGAAGCGCTCGGTCACCTCGAACCCGGCGAGCTGACCCGCCGCGCTGAGATCTCGCATGAGATCGGCCAGATCAGCGACTTCGCCCGAGGCGATGCGATCGATGACAGCCGGACGAGAGAGGATGGCGAACCCATAGTCGATCCACTCCATAAGCGCCCGCCATTCCTCGGGGCGGCCCTTGTCGTAGACGATCCATGCCCGGCTGAGCCGCCGACCCCGAGGATGAAGAGCCGCCCCGAACGCTCGCGCACGCGGGCCAGCCCCTCGGCGAGCCCCTCGACCGCCGCGACGTCCAGAGCCTCGACGATCCTCCGGGTCTCGGCGAGGTACGTGTCGGTGAAGGTGTCCATCACATCAGGCACCTTCCCCACCATACCGTGGCCCGGTGGGATGCATGGTCGTCAGCACCTGGTCGACCCATCCGATCCTCACCCCAGCCTCCAACATTCGGCGGCAGCGGTTCCAGTCCTCAACCTCGTCGAGCATCCACGCGCGCGGGTCGGCCTCGAAGAAGCGCAGGTCCGTCATATAGATAGTGGCTTGGAAACAGAACTGGCCGAGTTCCGGGGGGTACCGACCGAGGATCGGTTCATGGTACGGAGCCGTCGAGGCAAACCTGCTGCAAACCATCTCGAAGCGCCCTTCTCGTGCCGCTCCGAGGAGGACGGCAATGTGCTCAGGAGAGAACTCGTCGTCGTCGTCTAGGGGCGCGATCCAGCGCCCGCGAGCCAGCTCTGCAGCGAGGTTCCTGGGGGGGACTCCGGCCACCATCCACCGCTGCGCGGGGTCGGAAGGGGAGACGCTGCGGTGCGGCAAGTTCACGAAGCGTATTCGGGGATCGTCAAGAAGCGCGATTCGCTCTGCCGTGTCGTCAGTGCACCCATCACCGACGATAACGACTTCGAAGTGTTGGTACGACTGAGACAGGACCGATGGGATGGAGCGTTCAAGAAGGAGATCGGCTCGATTGTAGGTGGGCATGCAGACCGTTACCAGAGGTTCGTTCTCCTCAAACACGGATGCATACGAGGGAAGAGTTCTCACACTCACCAGACGCTCCCGCAACTCGGGGATGCGGTCGAGCAGCCCGCCGGCGATGCGCTTCGTCTCGAGCTGGCCGCTGAGGAGCCGTCGCGCGTCGTCGCGCGACTCCGCGATCCGATCCCGAAGCCAGGTCACATCACCCCGCGAGGCAGCGCTTTCCGCCTGCAACGCCGCGAGAGACTGGTGCGCCGCTCCCAGAGACTGGTGCGCAGTCGCGAGAGACTGGTGCACCGTAGCGTAAGAATCGTCCAACTGTCCGGCAATCCTTCGGAGGCCCGAGCGAGCCTCGTCCTGGAAACCCTGTAGCTGCGCCAGCAACTCCCGCAGGGTTGCGTCGATCTCGTCAAACCGCTGATCGACCACCGAGTGCATGGTGCGCTCGACCCCCGACGCAACGGCACGGCGGCAGGAGCGGGGGACGAACCGACCAAGTCCTATGGGCATCACGCGATCTTACAACGGGCATGACGACGGGAAGCCCTCCCCTGTAACCTCTGGCCCAGGTTCCTTCCGGCTCGGTATGACCCATGCAGGACGGTGACCTGTCGTCGGTGGGCCAACCACCTTCGAGCCGTCGGGTCCGGACGGCGGACTCGGCCGGCCCCTCGCGACGGCAGGGGCCGGCGCGCAGACGTCGATGGTGATTGGCGTTTCTACACTTGGTGTCAAGGCAGAGGCGGCGTGAAAAGTCGCCCATCCCGATTTGTCGCCTCAAGGCCGGGGATAGTCAACGACCCGCCCGGTCAACCCCCCAACCCCGCCACCCACGGCCGTCCCCATGGCCGTCGTCACCCCCACATCCCCAGCCGACGGATCAGGGCTCGGACACGGGGTGCTCGAACCCACGTCGCCGTACTGGTCGACCGTCGAACATCCTCCGTTGCCGTCGACGACGACCGGGTGCACGATGGCAAGCGAGTGTATGCATAGTCCTAGCCCAACCCGTAAACCGCTCATTTGCAGGCTAATCGCGCTAACACCGTCCAGAGAGAATAGAGCGGTGTGGGATCCCTGCAATATCCGCGCCACGTCTCCGTTGATAGTGTAGGAATCCTGGTTCACTGTGGTGAAACGCACGGTGGTGGCCCTCGCTGACGTGTAGGTTAACTCAGCCATCAGGGTTGCTCCCGCCACGGGCGTCGTCGCCGTCAGGCGAAGCAGCGCTTCGGACGATTCCGAAGTGAAGCACAAATCCCCCGCCGCTCTCGACAACGTCCCCCCCGTCGCCCAGATCGCCGCGTTGCCACCGGCAGTCACTAGGTCGGTATCCGTCACCAAGACGGCAGATCTAACGAATCCGGACGAGTCGATGACGACCGGAGACGCCCCGACATCCAACGCTCCGACGCTAATGCTCGGGTCGATCAGTGGAAGGACGTTTGTTAGCCGATTGTAAGGGGCTATGAAAAGTGCGGCCACAGTTACCGATGCGTCCAAAGGCATGACGCTAAGTTTCCCCGTTGACAGCTCCGCAGTCTCCGCCCGAAGATTGGTGAAGTACTCGGCCGCACTCGCGCGCTGCGTGAGGACCCCCCCGGCATTCAGGCTGACCACCCCGTCCACAGATGATGCCACGAGCAGTACTGCCACACCCACTGCCGCCCATCCCCTGGCACGGGCCCACCAACCCGCCCACTGGCTGGGCAGCACAACCAGCCCCATCGCCGCCGCCGAAAGGGGTAGCACCCACACCATGTACTGGACGTCAGCGGCTAACACGTGCTCCGGATAGATACCCAGGCGCCCCACGCCAAGAAAACCGTAGAAGGCGCAAAACACACCTCCGAAGAGGATGAGTGCCCAGCAATTCCGCCGCTCGACCACGATCGCCCCACCAGCCGCTACCAACGAAAGCACGCCCACGACGACCGCTGCCAGCTTGGAGACCCCGTCGAACCGCCAGAAGCCCACCAGAGCGGGGACGAACCAGCGGGTGTAGGTGACCGCGATGAGCCGCAAAGACGGTCCGATCCCTCCTGACGGGTAGGGTTGGTAGTAGAACTTCGCGATGAATAGGGCGCCGGCGACCGATATCGCGAGAAGCGCGCCGTACGAGTAGCGCTGCTGCCAGACGCCTCTGACCGCCTGTCCCCATGTACCCCTGCAACCGATGAGCCCCGCGTCGATCGCCACCAGGAAGAGGGGTGTGAAGAGGGTACGCTCGCTGATCAGCGCACCACCAATCGAGAAGACGAAGGTCATGACGTGCCACCTCAGCGAGTGCAGCCTGACGGCTCGCAGATGCGCGGCCACGATCGCGAGCACGAAAACGCAGGCCGTGGGGATGTAGATGGACTGGCCCCAGTAGGATGTGATCGTAAGAACCGGCAGGCACGTGCCAACCACACCCACGGCGACTGCACGCCGCAAGTCAGACGCTCCCAACTCCTTCAGAGCCCAGTTGAGTGTCAACAACATGGTCAGAAGCACTATTCCGGCAATCACCATGCCCACGAGGTTGTTGAGAGGGCTGATCCACAGCTCCAGGGTGTAGAAGAGGTGGTCGAGCGGCGAGAACTCCTCGTACACGCTGTAACCCAGGTACTGCCACGTCAAACCGAGGTGCCGAGCGAGGCCGAACAGAACCAGATCGTCGTCGAAATACGCGAAACGCGACCAGACGAAGGCGACCCAGTACGTCATCACAGCGATGAGTGTCAAGGCCATGGGGCTCCGCGCTCCGAGCTCGCGCGCCCGCCGTCCAGAGCCGACTAGCCATCCATTCGACCGCCGCCTGGGCCGGAGTGCGGAAACCCGATCGGGCGACGCAGGATCCGACACTGACGAGCTCATGCTTCTGATCCGGCTGCTGCGGCAGGGACCTCGCCCTTCGGCTGCGGTCCGCGCACCGACCGACCCAACCGACGCCCATACCGCCGCCCCGGGAGTTCGATGAAACGGTAGCTCACATCAGCCAGCACCACGGATATGACGCCGATGGCGAGTAGGCGGAGCGGGAGGTTGCTGAGGTCCGGAGGGCTTAGTTCTGCACCCATCCCGTACACACTCAGGATAACCGGAAAATGCCAAAGATACAGGCCGTAACTCCGTTCCCCAACCCACACTGCACCCCTCATGGGCGGCCCGAGTCGGGCCACGACAGGCCGTGAGGCGTAAACGAAGACCGGTAGCGCCAACACGCCAATCGCCAGGTCGAAACCTGTGAACCAGATCCAGTGATTGTACTCCGAGGCTCGACTGACCCCTAAGAGTATGAGGATGCTTGGCACCAAGAGCACCAACACAACCGCGAGGCTCGGCTTACGCTTGGACCGCTGCACGAGCAGCCGAAGCCGCGTATACAACACTATCCTGCGCGCGAACATGCCAAGTACGAAGAGGGGCAGGACCCCGAGAAACTGATGCACAAGGAACAGCCTCTCGATACCCATCCCCGGGCCAGGCAGCGACCCCCAGTACCAGTCCGCCAGCGGCCCGCCGGCCAGTGAGATATAGAGGCGATACCCAAGGCCGAGGCCTGCCAGGCCAAGCGCCCCACGGATCGGCCAACGACCGATCACCCACGCGAGGAACGGCATCGTCAGGTAGAGAAGCATTTCGATCGTCAACGTCCAGATCGACCCGTCAACGTTGAGGTTGCTCGCCGTGCCCGGAAAGAGCCACTGGGTGAGCGTGGCATTGGCAAGCACCTGTTGGAGGCCAAGCCCGCTGAATAGCTCTGAGTGCGGCGCGTAAAAGAGAAACACGATCCCGACTACGACGTAATACAGCGGCGCGATGCGGAAGAACCTGCGAACGTAGAATTCGCGAATCGACGGTCGTCGGTCCTTCCTCCAGAAGTAGTCACAGAGCAGGTAACCGGAAAGGAGGAAGAAGACGTCGACCCCCCACGTGCCCAGGCCCTGGACTAGTCCGAACCCGACCTGTGGGTTGCCGTCGGCGAGAGCCCAGCAGTGATCGATGACAACGCCCACGGCAGCGATCCCGCGTAGCGCCTCGATGACTGGGAACCAGTCGCGGTCGGCGGCGGCCGACCCGTGCGTGGCTAGAGTTGTCGGCGAATCAACGCCTTCAGGGGTTGTCACCCCAAACGCGGCCGAATACGACTACCTCGCGGCCCAGGCGTGGCCTGGCTTCCGCGCCCACCGCCCGGGCCCGGCGCGCCCTCAAACTCTCGGCGGATAACCAACTTCGTCCGCTGCCAGAGGCGCCTGCACTGGTGTCCCGTGACCCCATCGCAGAATGCGCCGATCAAACAGGCGAATTGCCGTGGGCTCCACGCCGATCTGGCCGATGACTGAGCCTATGGGGTCCTCTGTTCCCAGATCGAGCTCGGCGGTAAACCCCTTGAACAGGGCGAATGCGCGAAGCCTGCCTTCAACCTTCTCGATCGAGATCCGCGCGAGGTCGCTCCCAGCCTCACCACCTCGAATATGGCCGACGGTAACCTCATACCCATGCTGCCGAGCACCTTCCAGTGCAATCCGGTGCAGCGCCGCCTGCCTCATGATTCCCGGGGACGTCGCACTCTGGTATGCCGACACTTCCGATCGGAAGTTTGGGTAGCGCATATCGACGATGCGCTCGTTAGCTGGCACCCCGGTGTGCCTGTTCTCAACAAGCCCTGCCGCCACGCTCGATCCCCCGCCTTGATGGTAAACGAACGCGGACGGGGCGAGCGTGATCCGGTAACCGAGCGACTTGCTTCGCAGCGTCCAGTCCGTCTCCTCCGAGTATCCTCGACCGAACACCGGATCCATTAGCCCGACGCTGCGGAGCGCGGGCGTTGGGATGCAGATGCAGAAGGAGATCCCAGCAGGGATGTCGACCGCCTCGTCGCCAAACTCGGCGCCCAATTCGTCCGCGAGCCAGTCGACCATTCCCTGGTCGCTCAGGTACCGGTCCGGGTCGGAATTTGGCAGTGAATAGATCGACACGTTGTTGGACCACGCGGTGACCGAGCCAATCGACGCGTCACTCGAGCACGCACCAACCAGTTGTGTCACGACGCGTCGTGAGAAGATCACGTCCGAATTTGCAATGACAACGTAGTCGTAGCCACCTTGCAGAGCACGAAGCAGCCCGAGATTCACATTCCTCGGAATGCCAAGGTTCCGCGGAGAGCGATAGTACCCGATGCCCAGTTCCTCGCAGAGCAAACGGACGTCGCCGCTGAAGCCGGGCAGTGGGCTGGCGTCGTCCAGAACGAGGATGTCGATCGCACAAGCATCGTTGGACACACGCGCTGCCGAGCGCAGACATGACGGCACCAGCTCAGGCCCGTTGTACACGGTGATGGCGAGGAGGACTCTTGGCTCCAAGGTAGCTACTCCATTCCGCGCAAGGCGCCCAGGATCCTCCAGTATCGGTTGGCGATCCGATACGCACGAGAGCTCAGGACCCGCTGATACCGAGCGCGCTGTTCCGCCATCTTCGCCTCCAACTGAGCCATTGCTGCCTGAGTGTCGACGCTCTCTTGCTGGGCAGACACCAGACGCTGGGTCAGATCGACGACGCGTGCATTGGCGATGTCCACGTCCTTCAGAGCTTGCTCCAGCGACAGCGCGTCCAGCGAGCCCGCGACATCGGTCAGCCCCAGGGCTGGAACGCCACTGGCCTGGCGCCTCTTGGCCACACCGGCCTTGGGAGATCCGGCCCCCGTCTCAAAGGCGTCGCTGCTCATAGCTCACACTCCTCCGTCTGTTGTGTCACGATTGTACTGGTCGCACGTGGAGGCCGCTCGAGCAGCGACCAGTACGCCGATAGTGTCGTGCGCGCCACCGCAGCCCAATTGCATCGGTCGCCTCCACGCTTCACTATGGCTGAAACCTGGGCTCTCGCCGCGGCTGGTTCGCCCAGCAACACCTCCGCAGCGTCGGCGAACGCCTCCGAAGTCCACAGTCGCGGCAACCCCGAGATATCGCCATATCTCTCGGCAAAGGGGCCGAAAGGGACGAACACAGTGGGTGTTCCGAACGCGGCCGCCTCGTCGGGCACCAGTCCGAATCCCTCCGCACTCGTTGGATACAGGACCAGCGCGGCGTGGCGAAGCAGCCAGTTCCGACCCGCGGACGTCACACTCGGCAGCGTGTGCACGCGCAACGGCGGCGCCCACGCAAAGGCCTCGGCAATCCTGGACGAGCCCTGGGGCACGTGGGCTCCAGCTATCACCAGCGACAGGTCGTGCCCGCGACTGTTCAGAACCTCGAGCGTGCGGATGGCAAGGTCGCGGTTCTTATGTGTGTGGTCGGTGCCGAGAACAAGGAGGAAATCCTCACCCGTGAAACCCCGGTGAAGCAGCTCGTCGGGCATGACCTCTGCCTCGTCTCCGCGCAGATGACTCGTCCCGGTCGGAACGACAAATACGCGCTCTGGGTCGACGGCGAGCCGCTCGGCCACGATGGCCTCTCTCACATGGTCCGAGATCGCTATGACTCCATCCACGAGGCTGCAAGCGAACCGCACGCTCTGCCGATACGAGAACCAGGCTTCCGCAGACTCATGGTACCCAGGCACCTGATATGCGATGACATCGAGCATCGTCACCACGGTTCGGCGCCCCGCCTTTCTCCAGGAGTCCAGCCGGACCCCTGAACTCGGTTGGTAGGGCCGATGAAACACGTCTGCACGCGGGAGTCGCGTGAAGTCGCCATCGGCCACAACCTGGATGTGGACCTTGGGACTGCTGAGCCTCACCCTTGCGTAACTCGGTAAGGGGCCGGCAACAGCCACACCGACAAAACTAACCTCTGGTTGATCGGCCAGGGCCTCGATCAGAGCGAGGACCGTCACCTGGGTGCCCATCTCCCACGGCCCGAGGCACATCGCGTCAACGGTGACGCGCAGGCCGAAGTGGGCTGCGCGAGCGGTCTGAAGAACGTCGAGAAGGCCGGAATCTTCCTCCCTCGGCTCGGTCGCCGCTCGGGCGAGCGCCGCAGTCTGAGGGTGGAGCGTTCGGAGTTCGGTAGTGTTCGGCTGGTGGCGATCCGGGGCGCTGATGAGGTCAACCTCCAAGAGCGTAATGAAGGTTGACGGGTCCAGGTAATCGACCATCCCGTGCGCCCTGGATCTGGCCGAGTACTCAATGAGCACCGCACCGGGGTCGCCACGCTCACGTGGCGTCGGCGACCCCACCACCGACAGGCCCTGCTTCGTAATGAGCACCGCGGGCCCCGCCGCGTAGGGGATGGGGATTGGCGAGAGCGCTTTCGGTCTCCGCCGAAGGCGAGCCGTGATGACGCTCTCGTCTGGGGCCGCAGCTAAGTGGTCGACACCGGCACCCCTGCTCGGGAATCGCAGGTAGCCCGCCGCGTTCGACAGGAAGGACACCGAAGCGCAGCGCAAGTCGGAGTCAGCCAATGCGAGAGCCGGATCGAGCACATGAAGGGGAACGACGATCGGGGCTGTGACCAGAAGCACATGCCGATCGAAATCGCGCCCTGAAAGGTTCACGAGCTCTTCCAGGTTCGAAACCCTCCACCAATCGACCGTCAACTCATAACGCTCAGCTAGCCCTTTGAGGTCCTCGAGCGCCGATGCCTCAGGGGCGCCGATGACGATCGGGATCCCGGGACAGGCGACCGATAGGGAGGCGAGCGTCGGAGCCCAGCGGTCGGGGGACCCCGCAACATGGAGGGCGATCACTGCGTCGGCGTCTTTCGTGGCGACCGTCAAGGGATGAATCACGCAGGCTCCATGTCGAGGACGCCACGCACCCAGTCGAGCAAGGAACGTAGACCGTCCTCCAGCGGTACGCTCGCCGAGAATCCCAATTCCAGTGCCGCGGGAGCTGAATCGCACGAGGCGGCGCGCACGTCACCATCGCGGAAACGGCCACTGATGGCGGGAGCAGGGGCTCCAGCGAGACGGGCCAAAGTCCCCGCAACTGCTGCGATCGTCGTGGGGCTGCCTGAGCCGATGTCAAGCAGACGGCGATATTCCGGCGGGCGGTCGATGGCCCTCACGAACGCGGAAACGACGTCATCCACGTGGACGAAGTCGCGGATGATCTCCCCGTCCTCATAAACCTCGGACGGCCTCCTGAGTGTGGCCAGCCTCGCGAAAAGGGTCAGTACCCCCGTGTAGGCATTGCTGAGCGACTGACCAGCGCCGTACACGTTCTGCAGCCGCAGAATGCTGAGGCGCGTCCCCATCGCTCCTGACCATGCGCGCAGCACGTGCTCTTGGGCAAGCTTGGTGGCACCGTACACGCTGGAAGGATCCGGCACCGTGGATGCCGCTGCATGCGGAACGGGGACGGGCGTGCCGCCATCAGGGGCGCGTGGGTCAAAACGCCCCTGCTCGAGGTCGTCGTGCAGCCGAGGTCCCGGTCGGTATCGCGTACCGTTCGCCGACCACTCCCCCTCGCCATAGACGGCCCGCGACGAGGCAAGAACTATGTGGTCGGGAGGACACTCCCACCGGGCAAATGCATCCAGCATCGCAGTCGTGCCGACAACATTCGTGCGTGCATGCCGTGTCGCTTCGAGAAGGGACTGCTCCGTCCCCGTCTCTGCAGCGAGATGGACGACGACGCGCGGGCGCTCGACCATGAGCAGAGCATCCCAGTTGGCCGACACGGTCACATCCGAGGGAATCAGGCTGATCTCGGGTGGAAGCCGCCTACGTGCCCCGCTTCCGCGAGGGTGGACCTGCGGGTGGAACGAGTCGACGACGATGACCCGCTCTCCGCGCTGTACCAGGCGCGTGGCGAGCGCAGTGCCGATGAACCCAGCACCGCCAGTGATCAGGACCCCCTCGGTACGTGCACGCTCGCTCATCGCGTGGCGCGGGGCGCCCGCAAGAACGCGCGTGATCGCTTCGGAACCGGCCTTGCGCACCGAGGCCGTGGGTAGACTTGGACTGGTATGTCAGGCGCCGTCACCGGGGTGGGGAGAGACGCGCGTTCAGGGCGCCAGAGATCACGCATGTGCGACACGAGGCGGCGCCTCCTGATCATGTGGCGAGGTCACCTCCGTCCAATACCTAAGTCTGCCCGGGGCGCCCATTATGCCAAGTTCTTGGCTACTGTTGGCCGATTGGCTCGTTGCCCTTCCGTCGTAATTGTTTTGGGTGGACTCATAGGGAAAGCCTTCCCCACATCGCGCCAATCAGTTTGCTTGCGTCACACTGCGGCCTCGCCACATCCCCCTCGCGTTCGCGCCGGCAGTTCCGTGTGGAGGGTCGCCTCGACTTCGGCAGCCGCCTCAGGTCCGCCGACTCCTACGGCAGCGGCCCGCCGCCGAGGCAGTTGGCGGCCTCCTGCCAGCCAGTGTCATAGGCGAGCTGCCAGACGTTGCCGTCAGACCCACGCCACGAGACGTTGATAATCCCTGAGGCGGAGGAGACCACCGCTGGCGCTGTGGTGAGCGGTCCATTGCCCAGGGACGAAGGCGCCGTCCAGCTCCCGTAGATGTCAGTCTCATGCCAGAGATTGGTCGAGGGACCGACCCAGAAGACGNNCTCCAGAGATGGGTGTCGGTGCCCTCCCAGAAGACATCGAGCTGGTACGTCGCGGCCGCGATCGCGGTCGGGGGCGAGCCCATGGGAAGCGGGCTCAGGTTCTGGGCCCCCGACCAGCGGCCGTTGACGGAGAACTCGTGCCAGAGACCCTGGTCGGTGCCCTCCCAGAAGACATCGATCACCCCGGGGGCCACCCAGACCGGCGCCGGGTCCGAACCGAGCGGCCCGGCCCCGTCCGAGGCGGCTGTTCCCCAACCGCTGCCCGGCAGGTAGGTGATCGACCAGAGGTTGCCATCGGCCCCGGTCCAGAAGAC
>PLTL01000213.1 GCA_003164475.1 Candidatus Dormiibacterota bacterium
TGCGCTCGAGCACGGTCTTGCGCGTACCGCGGCGGCGCGCTTCTTCATCCGAAAGCGTGACCGCACTGATGCCGCCCATGAGATCGGCCAAGGTCGGATTCATCAGCAGGTTCTCGAGCGTCTGGCCGTGCGCGGTGCCGATCAGCTGCACGCCGCGCTCGGCGATCGTGCGCGCCGCGGTCGCCTCGGCTTCGGTGCCGATCTCGTCGATCACGATAACCTGCGGCATGTGGTTTTCCACCGCCTCGATCATCACCGCGTGCTGCAGCTCGGGGCGAGCCACCTGCATCCGGCGGGCCCGACCGATCCCGGGGTGGGGGATGTCACCGTCCCCGGCGATCTCGTTGCTGGTGTCGACCACCACCACCCGTTTTCGGCTCTCGTCGGCGAGGATCCGGGCCACCTCCCGGAGCATCGTCGTCTTTCCGATCCCGGGCTTGCCCAGCAGCAGCAGGCTCTGGCCGCTGACCACGATGTCGCGGATGATCTCCACCCTTCCGGTCACCGCCCGGCCCACCCGGCAGGTGAGACCCACGATCTCTCCGGCCCGATTCCGGATGGCGCTGATCCGGTGCAGGGTCCGGGCGATTCCCGCCCGGTTGTCCCCGCCGAAGGCCCCCACCCGGTCCGCGACGTAGGCGATGTCCTCAAGGCTGACCGGGGTCGGGCTCAGGATCACCTCCGACCCCTCGAAGCGAGCCTCGGGCTCGCGCCCCAGGTCCAGGACGATCTCCAGGAGGTCGCCCGACTCCTCGGGCAGGTTCCGTACCGCCTGGTAGAGATGGCGCGGCAGGGTGCCGATCAGAAGCTCCAGCTCTTCGGGGAAGGAGGGCCCGAAGGCGCGGTCCGTCGCGGTCAAAGCCCGACCTCCGGCGGGGTCACGGCGAAGGGCCCGTTCGTGGCCAGGGTGAGGGGCGGGCTAGCGCCCATTCCCTCCGCGACAGGGCGCGCCGACCCGGAGACTGGCAGCTCCGAGCCGACCCGATATCACAATCGGAATATAGCGCAAGGCGCGCCGCCGGCCAGGATCCCGCCCATCATTCGCCGGCGTTGGGGGCTCCCCTCACCTGCACCACCGGCAGGGCGCCGGCCAGGATCGCCTTCCTCTGCTCCGCCAGCCGGTGGGCGCGGAGCTTGAGTGGCAGGTCGCGGGCCATCAGCACCTGGGTCGCCACCGGCTCGTAGCCCCGGGCCGCCACCGCACGGTGGAGCTCGGCGTCGTAGTGGCGCAGCAGGCAGAGGGACGGCCCCGGCGGGATCTGGCCCAGCAGGCTGTGCAGGACCTCGACCGCCAGATGGCCCTCCTGGGGGTCCAGCATCAGGCTGGCCAGGCTGGGCCGGGCCCGGGAGGGGAGCCGCACCCCGGCCCAGGCCACGATCTCACCGCCCCGTCTGACCACGTAGTGGCGGGAGTCCCCCGCCCGCCCGCCCATGCGCCCCAGCCAGCCCATCTGGAAGGTGGCCCGCCACTGGGTGAGGTTGGGTGCCTCGACCGCCGCCACGGCGTGGGGGGCGGTGCGCAGGTAGAGCAGGTAGACCCCGGCGAGGTCCTCGGGATTGGCCGGCTCCCAGGGCTCGGAGTGGTGGTCGGGGGGCTTGGGCAGCTCCCGGAAGAGGATCTGCTCGGATGCGAAGGGCTGGAAGCCCTGGTCTCGGAACATCGCCTGCAGGGGGTGGTCCTCGGGGATGCGCACCAGGAACCGGGTCACCCCTCGCTCCAGCCCCTCGTTGACCAGGTGCTGCAGCAGGGGGACCCCGGCGAAGTGCCCTTCGGCGCTGGGGGCCAGGCAGAGGTTCAGGATTCGCCAGGCTCGCCTTCCCGGGGCCGGCTCAGCTTGGATGAAGCCCACGATCCGTCCCTGCACCTCGGCGACGTAGAGCTGGTCCCCGACATCTGCCAGGGGCATCATCGCCGAGAGGCCCCGGGTGAGAATCGACCACGCCCGGGCCAGAGCCGGGCCCGGCACCGGGCTCTGCGGGCCGGCGCTCTGCAGGCGCTGGTCGAACTCCTGCTCCACCGGCATGGTGGCACGGTAGAGCTGGTCCACTGGACTGAGGTCTCGATAGCTGGCAGAGCGCACCTGCACGCCCACCAGTGTGACTCCCCGAGCGGCTATCGGCACCACTCCTTCTCCGCAGTGGTGGGCGGGAGGACCCCGGCCCGCGCCTAGAGCCCGGAGAGGAACAGCTGGTGGAGGCGGGGATCCCCGGTGATCTCGGGGTGGAAGATCAACGCCAGGTGCCGCCCCTGGCGGACCGCCGCCGGGTGGCCCGCGTACGACGCCAGCACCTCGACCCCCGCGCCCGTCTCCTCGATCGAGGGAGCGCGGATCAGCGCCACTGGGACCGGCTCCGGCCCCACCGCCGGGATCTCCAGATCCACCTCCCCGGACTCCAACTGGCGGCCGAAGGCGTTGCGTCGGACAGCGATGTCCAGTAGCCCCAGGCAGAGCTGGCCAGGAAGCCCGTCCCTGATCTCCCGGGCGGCCAGGATGACTCCGGCGCAGGTCGCCAGGCAGGCGGTGCCGCGAGCGAACGCCTCCTGGAGGGGCTCGAGCAGCTCGAAGCGGCGGATGAGGTGGCTCATGGTCGTGCTCTCCCCGCCCGGCATCACCAGCCCCTGGAGGCACTCGAGCTCCTCAGCCAGCCGCACCGGGACCGCGGTGGCGCCGCAGGCTCGGAGCAGCCGCAGGTGCTCGCGGACGTCGCCCTGGAGCGCCAGGACGCCGACCCTGGGGGCGGGCATCGCACTCTCGGTCGGGGTCAGATTCCCCTGACCGCGAGCAGCTCTTCCTGGCGCAGGCTGGAGACCCCGATCCCTACCATCGGTTCACCCAGGTCCTCGCTGATCTCGGCCAAGATCTCCGGCTTGTCGAAGTAGGTGGTG
>PLTL01000187.1 GCA_003164475.1 Candidatus Dormiibacterota bacterium
CTACGTCCTTGGTGAAATGCTGAGGTTAGCTCGAGCGCACATCGGGAGCGTCAATGAGATCGGTGAGGGACTCGACTACAAGATCCCCAGGCAGCGTGACGCCCACGGTGTAGTGACTCAGGAGGCCCACGACCGTCATGCCCGCCAGACGCCCGGCCTGCATGCCGTTGAGCGAGTCCTCGATGACAACGCATGCGGCAGCGGCGATGCCCAGCCCGCGGGCGGCCTCGAGAAAGATGGTGGGATCGGGCTTGCTCTGGCGAACGTCGTCGCCGCACACGACGGTCGAGAATGCATCGGTCAGCCCAAGCCCGGCTAGTACGACCTTCACCACCGCGCCCCTCGACGAGGACGCGAGTGCCAGGGGGAGGCCCTCATGGCCCAAGATGGTGACCAGCTCGAGTGCGCCACGAACCGCGACGACGCCACCCGAGAGCGCCGCCAGCAGAATGGACTCGTACTCCTGCGTAAGCTGCNNTCAGCCGTCAGACCCATGAGCGCCACGCACTCGGCCTCGCTCAGGGCCACACCGTGCTGAGCGAGCACTGCTCTCAGTGTCTGCACATGGGCTGGCTCGGTGTCGGCGAGCACGCCATCCATGTCAAAAATGACTGCGCCGGCGCGCTGGAGAATGGGATGAAGATGGTGGCTGGCGTCGTTCAAAGTCCCCAACATCATAGGACTGCTGAGCGGCCGAGATCAAGCCAACTCCCCGCTGCGGGATTGGCCCCGAGAGGTCACTTAGTCCGTCGCTCTCTATGTGAGGTCACGCTCCGTGAGCCCTCCAATGGCCCAGCGGCCGCCGAATCCGGGATCGAGTTTCTGCCAAGTCCGACTTCGCACCTTAGGTCGTTGTGGCTGCCTGGCCATGGCCCGGCCTATCGGTTGCGGCAGCGAGCCCTGATCCTCTGAACTGCTACCCACGAGGCGAGCTGATGTCGCTTGGCCGTCCTGCCCCGTGGTCTGCCGGCACCAAGTCGCGGCAGGACGTTGAGGGGAACGCACCCGTGGGCCGGCACGGTTGTGGCCGTCGACGGAGCATCCCCTGGCGGTTGCATCACCCACGGCCGATCATCCGGAGGGAGCGGACCGCATCGCCTGCCAGAGTGCGACGGCTCGGTCGACGTCACGGACCATGGGGTTGGCGACGAGGGCGCGGAGCTTGGCCCCGTCGTCTGCTCCCGGCGCGAGCGACTTCACCGCGAGCGACTCGTAGGTCGCGTGCGCCTGGAGCAGGTGGAGCGGGAGTGGTGGCAGGTCGACCGGTGCCAGGGGTCGGATGTCGCCCGGGCCGTGAGTGCGATGGGGCAGCTCGATAACGACATCGGGCGGCAGGGTCGGTACCCGCTCGCCGTTGCGGACACCGGCGAGGATCAGGGCCTCGGAGGTGCCGTTGACCCAGGCGTCCAGGAATGCCACCACGGCCATTCGATACCAGACGTAGGCGCCTCGCCGGGGAAGGTCGGCCGCTGGGTCCTCGCGATACCCGGCAAGCAGAGTCGACTCGAGATCCATCAGCAGCTGCGCTCGAGTTTTCCTTCCCTGCTGCTGGACCAGGATGCGGTCGGCGTGGAGGTAGTAGCGCACGTACGGCATTGGCACCGCCTCCTGGAGCCGCACGTCGAGCGGGTCGTTCCCCACGGCGAGGTCGGCGGCGGCCTCGAGCACCTCGGGGCCGTCGGCTGGCTCCGGAACCCACCACCCGAGGTGATTCATCCCGAGGTAGCGCGGCCAGACGCGTTGGCGGTCACGCCCAAGCCGCTCGCCGATCTGGTCGAGTACTGGCATGGGGGAGTCACACACGGAGACGATCCGCAGATCTGGGTACTCCTCCAGGGCCGCGGCCTGAACGATCCCGGCGGGGTTGGTGAGGTTGATCACAAGCGCCGTGGGCGCGAGGTCGGTGATGTCCCGCCAAGTCGCCCGCAACGCCGGAACCGTCCGCACCGCGTTGGCGAACCCACCTGGGCCCATCGTCTCCTCCCCCGGGATGCCCATTGGCCATGGGAACGACTCGTCGAAGGCTCGGGCGGCATAGCCACCGATCCGGACCTGATTGAGGACCACATCCGCGCCGGCCAGCGCTCGCCGCCGGTCGGTCTCCCCAGTCACCTCGAGCGGCGGGCCCTGGCCGGTCCGGGCCCGGCATGCCACCTCGACGGTGGCGAGCTTGGCGGCACTGCGGCCGACGAGCACAATCTCGAGCTGGGGGCGGCGGTCGGTCCCTCCGGGCCAGTTGGCAAGCGCATCGAAGAGCTCGGGGGTCGAACTTCCGCTCCCTCCCAAGACGACGACGCGCACGGTCAGGCCACGCCGTGGAGGGCGCGGACTGCCCAGCCGCCCCGGTCGAGCTCGCCGTCGTCCAACTCGGCGAACATCGGCAGGCCGAGAACCCCGGGTTTCGTCCGCCCTAAGCCCTGGGCCGTCACGACCGGCGCCTTGGTCCGCAATCGGGTTGGGGCGAGTCGTCTCCGGGCCCCCCAACCAAGCTGTCGGTCCCCTCGCCTGTGCTCCGCTGAAGGTCGGTCAAGCACCACTCGTCCCGCTCTCTGGCGCTCGCGAGATGGATCCACGTGGCGGTGGCGCCAGAGCGCACCACCGGGCGATCGCTGAAGGGGCCGTCGATCTCGAGCGAGGAGTCGGCCTGCGGCTGCAGAGTCTGGATGCCGTGGACCGACGCCCACTCGCGGTCGCGATAGAGGGAGAGGTCGTCAGAGGGCATCAGGCACGCGCCCAATCCGCCGACTGCGTCGGCAGTGCGCTGGCACTGCCGCGGGGTCAGATCAGTCTGCGTCGGCCGCAGCAGAAGGCAGTCCGGGTCATTGATCCAAAGGCGCCGGTGCCATGGCGCCCGGAGCAAGCTGGTCCCCAGGGCGTTGGCCAAGGAGACCGTGCTCTCCCGATATCCGGACACCACCTGGTGGGATCGG
>PLTL01000069.1 GCA_003164475.1 Candidatus Dormiibacterota bacterium
CAGTTCCCCGATCACCGCCGGGACCAGATGCCCAGTCTCTTCGGCGCTGGTCAGCATGGACGGTGCGGCTCCCGCACTGGCGCGGGTTGCGCCGGCAGCACGTGGCGATCGGGCGGAGAGCCAGATGCACCGAGACCGATCCCGTGGGGCCGGGTGGAGGATTGCCGGGATTGGACAGCCACAACGCGAGTATCGCGGGCGCGGTGGCCGACGCAGAGGGTCCACCGAACCGTGACCTCATGATCGTCCGTGAGCCCGCCGCGGGGCCTATTCTGGTGCGGCCACTGGGGCAGGAGGAGGAAGAGCTCCAGGCCCGCAAACCACAATATGCTGGGGCCAAGTGATCCCTGGACAACTACCCGTGCTGGGTTTGCGCTCCATCTCGGGCCGCTGTACCCTTACTACTCATGATTGTTTATTCGTCGACTCAGGTGGCCACGTTGGGTGCTGTCCTCATCGCCTCGGCGGTCCTCTCCGGAATCGTCCTCATATTCTTGGGTCTGACCATCTTCAGCTGCCACACGCACGAGGGAGTGAGCGGCGACAAGTTGCGGCACCCTCATGAGACCGTAGCTTGGGTGACGTTCTTCACCGTGCTCCTGGGCCTCGCTGCTGTGGCGGTGGCGCTCGCGGCCCTAGTGGCGGGCAGCGGCGGGCTCCTATTCCGCTGGGCGATCACCGTGTTCCTATTCCAGCTCGTCGCGACCGTTGCCGTCGCAGGGGTCTGCATGAGGAAGCTCCTGGCCTGAGGTGGCGGTATCGCTTCTGGGACTGAAGGACCCAGAGCACTGAGGGCTGCCTGACCGCTTTGACCAGACGCTGCCGGATTGCCGGCGAGGGGATGCGCTGGTGTGGGGTAGCGCTGGCGAGGAGGCTCCAGGTGGTGTCGTGCTTTTTGCCCCCCCGGCGGGCGCAGCGAGTGGCGATAGCTGAGGCAGGCTGGCGTTGCCCTCACACCAGCTTCAGGAGCGAGGCGGCCACGGGTCACTCCCCCTGCTGGGAACCGGAGCGCTGGGCCGGCTGAGGGCCATTCGCCGCTGACCAGCGGGTCACCGCCGGCGGCCCCCCTGCTGGTCGGCTCCCGGCGCTGGAGCGTGGCGGAGGCCAAAGGGGTTGAACCCGGCCCCACCGGTCTTGATGCTGCCGTGCACCGTCCGGCACGGCTGTCCAACGGCTCTGCGGCCCTCCTGGCTCCAGAGCTGCCCGGGCTGTCGGGAGTCTGGGCCAGCGCCGAGCCCTGATCACAAGTTGTGCAGAGGTGCTCGGCGCCGCCATCTGACCGTGGCCTGCCCGCCTGCGGTCTGACTCCGACCGCCAGGGGCTCGACGACAGGCCACCCAGAGCCGGACTAGGAGCTTCCGCCTCCTGCCGCCGCGCCGCCGGTACTCCGGCAAGCTGGGCAGGAAGCTCCCCTGGCGGAGCTTGGGGATCCCCAGCTCCAGCCGCCCCAACCGGGTGTCCCAGGTCCTGAGACGATGCCCGTTGCGGCGGCCCACCCGGCCCTCGCCGCGCCGGTGGGGCTGCGCCCCACCACTCCAGCCGCCTCCACCTCGATCAGGGCCTGCAGAGTGTGCTCCAGGATCTCTCGCCAGGTGTCCCGGGCCGAGTTCGAGACGTAGCCAAGCAGGGCGTCAAGGGGCCTGCTCCTGGGGGTCATCGTGTTCTCCCGTCAGTGCTGCGTCTGGTGGCACGGTGGCCTTATTCGCGCCCACCTCGAGCACGATCTCAGCCCCGCTATCTATGCCAATCCAAGGGACGCGGCCGGGCCGGGGGGCGGGTCGACCGGCTCCGGAACGGACCGGTCCGGGGGCCTGGCCCAGTACGAGCCCTCAACACCAGCGGATCCCCGACCGGAGCTGGACAGGTGATCTGCCCTCGGGCCTCATGCAGGCGCAGCGGGTCCCCACCTATCTAGCTTCCGTTCACCGGGTCTGTCGAGGCGAGAGGGGACTCGGCCGTCTCCACGGCCCGCGTCCGTCCCGGCAGGAAGACGAGGGCGAGGATCAGGCCCGCCACCGCGACGCCAGCGGCGGCCCGGACGGCGTCGTCCAACCCAGCCACGAAGGCATCGCGCACGGACACGAGCAAGGCCAGTGAGTTGAGGTGCTTGGCCACCGCGAGCCCGCCGAAGACACTTGCCCTAACCGAGGCAGCGGCCTGCGCGGGTAGGCCGGCCAGCTGCACCCGGCTCTGGTAGGTCGAGGTCAGCACACTGCCGAGGATCGACGCGCCGAAGGCCGGCCCGAGCTTGATCACAGCCTGGAGGAGCGCCGACCCGACGCCGCTGCGGTCGGCCGACAGCTCGACGAGGGCTGCGGAGGCGGCGGTCGCGAACCCGAGGCCAGCGCCCGCTCCGGCGACGAACGTCCAGCCCGCGATGAACCCATCACCGCTCGCCGCGGACATCGTGGTGCCAACCGCGAGGCCCGCGGCTACCACGGCGAAGCCTGCTGCGACCGTGAGCTTCGCGCCCAGGCGGGCCGCGACCCGGTCGGCCGTCACGGCGCCCACGAGCAGCCCGACGACAACCGGAAGGAGACGGAAGCCGGAACCCTGCGGGTTGAGTCCCATGATCGCCTGGAAGTACTGGGGCAGAGCGAACAGGACGCCGAACAGCCCAAAGATGCCGAAGGCCGTGAGGATGACCCCCCAAGTGAAGCTGCGCGAACGGAAGAGCGACAGGTCGACGAGCGGCTGCCCGCCCGGCCGTCCAGTGAGCCGGCGTTCCCAGAGTCCGAAGGCTGCCAGAAGCACAAGCCCCACGGCTGCCGGTGCGATCGCGCGAGCGCTGCCCCAACCGTGGCTCCCGGCCTCCACCACGCCGTACATCAGGGCCACCAGCCCCGCGGCCGAGAGCAACACGCCTCCAAAGTCGATGCGGGGTCGACGAGCCGACCGTGACTCCGGCACGAGCACCACCACGGCGACCAGGCCGAGCAGCGCGACCGGTGCGTTCATCAGGAAGATCCAGCCCCANNCCACGAAGTTGGCGGCGCCCCAGATTCCCACTGCCCGGGGCCGCTCGGCTTCGTTGAACAGTACGGTGACGATGGAGAGCGCCAGGACGATCATGGCGGCTCCGGCGAGGCCGAGGACGACCCGGGCGACGATGAACCCGGCGGCATTCGGGGCGTAGGCGCACCCTGCAGAGCCGACCGCGAAGAGTACCAGGGCCGCAATCATCACCGCCTTGCGTCCATACCGGTCGCCGAGGAGACCCGCCGGCAGCATGCCTGCCACCAGCGCCANNGTGTAGGCGGTGACGAACCACTGCAACTGCGACTCGGACGCCTTGAGGACGCCTGCCAACGTCGGCAGCGCCACGGTGAGCACGGTGACGTCCAGAGTGACCGCCAGGACCGCGAGAGTGATCGCTCCGAGCGCCCACCAGCGGCGGGTGCCAGCTGGGCTCATGACTCCAACCTCTGGTTGAGGTGAACCCGGTGTTCTGTTGCCGGGCTCATCATGTGCACTCCAAAAAGCAGGTTACTCCGATTTGGCGGTGCCTGTCAATTCAGCCAGTTCCGAAGAGTGCGGCTTCCGCCGTCTGGCGCGCTCCACGGCCTTACTCCACCTTCTGGACTCAGCGTGGACTGGACAGCCCCAGCGGACGGGGACCCGACCCCGAGCCGGGTGGGCGCTGGCCTGACAGACGGGCGCCGAGGCTCGCTCTCTCCGGGCCGCTTCCCAGGTGAAGTCCAGGTCCGTCCCTGAGCTGGGTGAGACGGAGCGGATCGCGGTGGGCCGGCTTGGCGAGCGCCACAGCCACGCGGGGTGAGCTCCCACCTGTACCCGTCCGCCTTCGGCGCCATCGGCGCCCGACCCCGCCCACCACCACCGCCGCACGGGACCTTTGCCCTTGGCCTCAATCGTCGGCGCCGTGTCGTCGCCAGGGCTTCCGACTTCCGTCCTGGGCGATTCCCCCCCGTACGCTGGGCGGGAGGTGCACTGAACGGGTGCCGGGGATTCCCACTGTCCACAGACAGCTCGTGGCTTGGGCACGGAGCCGTCGGCGGCTGGGAGGACCGCGCTGGACCCATGGTCGACCACCTGGCCCGCTGGGCTGGGGACCGGGGGCGCCCGGGACGGGCGGGATGACGTGGTCGATCCTCTCGCGTCGGCTCCACCAGCGCGAGCTGATGGATAATCGCCGACCGTGGAGGACTACAGACGGGTGAACCTGGCCGCTTGGGATGAGCGTGCGCCGGCCCATGCCCAGTCAGCCGGCTACGCAGTCGCCAGATTCCTGGACGACCCGGCGTTCCTGAGCCACGTGGTGCGCTTTGATCTCCCGCGCCTGGGTGACGTGCGTGGCGTGCGCGGCGTCCACCTGCAGTGCCACATCGGCACCGACACCGTTTCCCTGGCCCGCCTCGGAGCTCGCATGACCGGCTTGGACTTCTCTCCGGCAGCTCTCTTCGAAGCCCGGCGATTGGCCGCGGTAACGGCGGCCGACGTGGCCTTCGTGCAGGCGGACGTGTACGAAGCGGTGCCTGCACTCGGAGCGGGAAGGTTTGACCTGGTCTACACGGGGATCGGAGCACTGTGCTGGCTGCCGAGCGTCGAACGCTGGGCCGCGGTGGTGGCGCAATTGCTGGTGCCGGGTGGCCGGCTGTTCATCCGGGAAGGGCACCCCATGCTCAGGACCCTCGATGACGCCCGCTCCGACCATGTGCTGGCGGTGGAATACCCTTACTTCGAGAGGCGCGAGCCGTCCGTGTTCACCGATGGCGGCACCTACGTCCCGACCGACGCCACTTTCGAGCACAACACCACCCACGAGTGGAACCACGGGCTCGGAGAGATCGTGACCGCCCTGCTCGGTCAGGGCATGCGAATCACCGGCCTCACCGAGCACGACAGCATCCCCTGGGATGGGCTCCCGGGCCAGATGGAAGAGGTTGAGGGAAGGGAGTTCCGTCTCGCCGACCGGCCCTGGCGCCTGGCCCACAGCTACACTCTCCAGGCTATCAAGGAGTTCACCCCCTTGAGCGGTCCTGCCACTCCCTAGCGAACTCCCCACGGACGCCGCGGAGGGGCCTGTTGGCCGCCAGGCGCCCGTCCTGGGCTCGGCGCCACTGGTGTCGGCACGGTCGCCGCTTCGGCGAGGACGTCGTGGCGGCAGCCGCGGGGAGCCGCACCGCCGCCGCGGCCCGGCACCAGCGTGGCTGGCCCTGGCCCGACCAGCTCGCCCCCACTCAGCAGACGAGCATGTTCGACCACGCTCAGAGGTCGGCCGGGAGCGTGAAAGTGCCTACCCGGCCGGCGGAATCCAGACCAGCCGACGCACGGCGACCGGGGAGAGGTTACCCCGGATCCACCGATGAGGAGCAG
>PLTL01000033.1 GCA_003164475.1 Candidatus Dormiibacterota bacterium
CGGCGGCGCTGCTCGCGATCTGCGTGCCCCTGGCGGTCCACCTCTTCCGGCGCCGCACCGCCGACTGAGTGCCGCTCAGACCGAGGTCGGACGCGCCGTGCTGGTGACCGGCGCCGGAGCTGGTCCCGCCGGCCCTCCCCTCTGCCGGCAGGCGTCCGCGGCTGCCGCCATCGCCACTCCCAGGTGCACCTGCCAGTCCAGCTCGGCCAGATCACGGCGGTGCCCAACGCAGCCGGCGTCCTCGGTGCCCTCCGCGAGGGCGCTGACCAGCAGCCCCGCCAGGGAGGCGTCGCCGGCGCCCAACGTGTCCACTATGTCCGCACTGGCAACCATGGCAGGCGCCTCAAACCGGGACCCCGCTGCGGTCAGGATCTCCCCACCCTGGGCGCCCTTGGTGAGGAATATCACCTGAGCACCGCTGCCGAAGAGACGGTCCACGGGATACGTGCCCTGGGACCCACCCAGGACCTCGAGATCCTCATCGCTCACCTTCAGGATGTCGGTCACCTTCAGCAGGTCCTCCAGATTCGTGGTCAGGAGGTCCAGCTGTTGAATCAGCCCTGGTCTCACATTGGGGTCCAGCACTCGCCACGGGTGACCACCGCCCAGAAGAGCGCGCAGGGAGCGGGCCTGGGCCCGGTCCTCATAGTTGAAGGCGTTCACCACCACCGCATCGGAGTTCGCCACCGCTCTGGCGGCTTCCTCGGAGAACGCGAACGACAGGTACGCTCGCCCTCCGAACTCGTAGCTGGGCTGGCTTCCCTCCAGGTGGACGACAGCGCGCGCCGTCACTGCTGGCGCCTCCCCCTCCTCGACCAGGTGAACACCGGAGCTGCTCAGCGCGCTCCTCATCGCCATCCCGATCTCATCGCCGGCCACGGCAGCCACCAGGCTGGCATCGACGCCTCGCATGCCCAGGAGCATCGCGACGTTGAGCCCTGCCCCTCCCAGCCGGGCAAACCTGCCTCGCGAAGTCACGATCTCATCGACCAGCGCGTTCCCGATCACGGTGACGCGAGGTCGACGCACAGCCCTCTGGTTCATTCGAGATTCGCGTGCCTCAATCTCAGCCCGGTTCGGGGGTCCTCCAGCCGCCCTGCCAGGGCGTGGATGACCCCATCCAGCACCATCAGGGCAGCCTGCTCGAACAGGCTCCCTCCGAGCTGGACGGATCCACCTGCTGGGAGCGTGAGCACCACGTCCGCCACGTCGATCAGAGGAGCGCTCCGGGCGTGGGTGATCGCGACCACCAGCACGCCAAGCTCGTGGGCGCGCGTGGCCCGGCTCACGCTGATCGGGGTGCACCCCGACCCAGAGATCACCAGCAGCCCGTCCCCGGACATGACGGCAGGAGCCGTGGCCTCACCCAGGACGTGGCTCACGCGGCCCAGGTGCATGAAGCGCATGGCCACCATGGCGGCCACCAGCCCCGACCGCCCCTGACCGGTGAAGAACCAGCGCCGGTCGCCCTCCTCCCACACCCGCACCAGAGCGGCGATCTCGTCCGAGCTCAACTGTTCGGAGAGCCGGTGAACCTCATCGAAGGGGGCCATCCACGGCCACGGTCGATCAGATGCGCCGAGATCCATCGAGCCACCTCCCTGGGGTTGTCCGCCTCAGTGATCGCCGACCCCACCACCACGACATCGGGCCCGGCTTCGACCACCTCCGCGAGATTGCCTTCGCCGATGCCGCCGGCAACGGCCACACGATAGCCAAGCTTCCGCATCGCCCCAGCTCGCGCGATCTGACTTCCGTCACCCCCGCCCGCCAGCCGCACATCCGTGGGCGAGTGCAGCAGCAGGTATGCGAACCGGTCCGGATACTGATCGCCGCGGTCGGGGAGGCGCTCACTGCAGATGGTGTCGGCCACCACATACGCCCCATGTTCCTGGGCCACCCTGTTGACCGCCTCCAGGGTGGCGCTCGACGCCACTTCCAGGACGGTCATGAAGGTGGCCCCCAGGCGGAAGTACATCCTCGCCTCCTGGGCTCCGCCATCGGCGGTCTTGGAGTCCACGAGGACCGGCCTTCCCCCCGCCAGCTCCCGGACCGTGGCGATCCCGCCGAGGCCGAAGCGCTTGAGCAGTGGGGTGCCCACCTCGACGATGTCGACGAACTCGACCACCTGGGGCAGCAGGGCGATGTGGGCCGGGTCATCCAAGGCGAGCTGGAGCAGCACGGCGACCCTACCGTTCCAACCCGGAGCCGCGCTGCCGAGGGACGCTCACAGAGACGCGGCCACGCTGGAGCCGGTCATGTCGCTGACCAGCTGGTCCGTGGTGACCTCGGCTGCCCGGTAGTCGGAAACCACCTGGCCCAGTCGCATGGTGACGATCCGATCGCACACATCGATGACGTAGGGGAGGGTGTGGGAGATGAAGATCACGCAGATGCCTCGACTCCGAACCTCCCGGACCAGCCGGAGCACCTCGACGACCTCGGTGACCCCGAGGTGGTTCGTGGGCTCATCGAGGATGAGGATCTTGCGCGCCCACACCACCGGCCGGGCCACCGCCACGGCCTGGCGCTGACCCCCGGACAACCTGCCGACCCCGGCCCCCGGGGGGACCCGGGTCATGCCGATGTGGGCCAGGGCCTGCTCCGCCTGGGCTTCCATCTTGCCCTGGTTCAAGAACCCCATCCGACCCAGGATTCCGTCGCGCAAGATCTCCCGGCCCAGGAAGAGATTCGACGCCACGCTGAGGTGCGGGGCGAGACCGCCGTCCTGGAACACGGTCTCGATCCCGGCGGCGAGAGCGGCGTGGGGTGACTCCCACCGTCGCTCGACGTCATCGACGAAGATCCTGCCGGTCTCGGGTGTGATCGTTCCCGCGATGACCTTGACCATCGTCGACTTGCCGGCGCCGTTGTCGCCCACCAGTCCGACAACCTCCCCCTGACGGGCGACGAAGTTCACCCCGCCCAGGGCTCGCACGGCGCCGTACCGCACGCTGACGTCCTCCAGCCGAAGGACGATCCTCTCCTGGCTCACACCCGAAGGCGCCGGCCCGACGGGACCTCCCGACCCGGGCCCCTCGGGGGCCGGAATGTCAGTGCCATGCTCCGCCTGCCGGGAGTCCGCGCTCATCGCCCGTTCCCCCGCATCAGCTGCTGCACTCCGACCGCGCCGGCGATCAGGATCCCGGTGACCACCGTCTCCCAGAAAGGCTGCAGGCCCGTGAGCACCAGACCACTCAGCACCACGGAGAGGATCAGGGTGCCGAGCACCGTGCCGGTCATGGTGGCGACTCCCCCGAAGAGGCTGGCCCCACCGATGACCACGGCAGCGATGGCGGTGAGATTCGAATTCACTCCGCTGAGCGGAGACCCGGTGCCCAGCCTCATGAGGTCGATGAGACCGGCCATCCCAGCCATGACCCCGGCCAGCACATACACCTTGATGACGTGCCGCCCCACCGGTATCCCGGCGTCGGCGGCGGCCGAGCTGTTGGAGCCGATGGCGAACGCCCATCGGCCAAAGCGCGAGTAGTGCAGATACAGGGCCCCGATCACGAAGGCCACGATGGTCACCAGGATCGGGATGGTGAAGTACCCGGCCAGGACCTGATTGCCCATCGTGGCCACCACGGCGGGCGTCCCCAGCACGGTGAGCCCGTCCGTGAGGACCAGCGTCAGGCCGCCGGCGATTCCCAACATCGCCAGGGTGGCCACGAATGGGGTCAGCTTCATGCGGACCACCATGAAGCCGTTGGCCAGGCCGGCGGCACCGCCCACCAGCAGCCCCACCACAATCCCGGCCCCGATGTCGACCCCCGGCACCCCTCCGCCGATATTGGTCGCCATGACCTTCGCCCCGACGACTCCCGCAAGGCCGAGGATGGCTCCCACCGACAGATCGATGCCGCCGGTGACGATGACGAACGTCTCGGCGATGGCCAGCAGTCCGGTCTCGGTCGCCGACTGCCCTATTCCTGTGATGTTGATCTGCGAGAGGAACCCCTGTCCGAAGATCGAGAAGAACACGATCAGCGCGACAAGTACTCCACCCAGCAGAACCTCCTGAGCGTATCGCTCCAGCACCCGCCGGGCCTGGCCGACCGACCGAGCCCGAAAGCCCACGTTCGTCATGGGGCCGATCTCCTCGTAACTCTCAACGATACAGGGACTGATCTCGCGCCGGCCAGCCTGGTGTTCCGAATGTCCAGGCTGGCCGTGCGTGAGCCCATGTCCGTTGGCCCCATTGAGGTGAGGCCGCTTTCAGCGGGTCCGATCTAACCCAGCGAGTAGAAGTACTGCTCGTTGGTCGCGTAGTTGGCGTAGGTGATGGTGACGTTCGGCACGTTGTCCACCTTGGCGATGCCACCGGCCTTGCCTTGAGCCGCCAGGACCGCGTCCTCGACGGCGATCTGGCCCTCGAGCGCGGGCTGTTGCGCGATCAGGCCGACCAGCTTGTCCGCCTCCAGGGCCGTGACCTGAGCGGCCTCGGCATCGTAGGAGATCACCTTGACACCAGCACCGGCCGTGCCCAAGTCCTGGAGCTCTGCGATGGTGCCCTCAGCGGTCACGTCATCCACCGCGAAGACGCCCTTCAGGTTGGGGTACCGGGAGAGCTGCTGCTGGATGATGGTCTGGGCATTGGTGGCGACGTCCTGGCTGTACTGGGTTCCCACCAGAGTGATGTTGGGGTAGTCGTTCTGCATGGTGGCGACGAATGCGGCCGAGCGCTGGTCGTCAGAAGTCACCCCCGCCGAGCTGTCGAGCAGGAGCACCTGTCCACTGTCTCCGATCGCGTCGGCGAGCAGCTTGGCGGCCTGCTGACCCCCACCGGTGTTGTCACCGGCGATCCGGGTGACCAGGTCGCTGGTGTCGTTGGTGTACGTGTCCACGCAGACGACGGGGATCCCGTCCTTCTTGGCGCTCTGGACTTCGGGGACCAGCGCCTGTGCGTTGGTTGGGGAGAGGACCAGTGCGCTGACATGCTTCGCCAGCTCCGCGGTCACATAGGGGATCTCGGTGGTCGGCGAGTATGTGGTGCTGGAGCCTTCCCAGTCCAGGGTCACTCCCAGCTTCGCCGCCTCAGCATTGGCGCCGTTTTCCATGGTGATGAAGTAGGGGTCCGAGGTGATGCCCACCACGAATCCGATCGTGATGTGGGTGTTGGCAGTCGCGGTGCTGGACGTCGTGCCGCAGGCGGCCAGTACCACTCCCAACGTGGCAGCACATGCTGCACCCCTAAAGGTCGTCGTGCATCTCATCGCGGGTCACTCCTCCGTTTATGTGCCGTTAGTGCCATCAACCATCGACTGGAGCCAATCGCCCCACCCGAGCCCTGAACCGAAAGGTCGTCGTGCATCTCATCGCGGGTCACTCCTCCGTTTATGTGCCATCAGTGCCATCAACCATCGACTGGAGCCAATCGCCCCACCCGAGCCCTGAACCGAGCTCGACCTTCCACCTCGTGGTCACATGACCGCGCTGGTCACGGGCGAAGCCCTCATCCCTGGCGGAGGTCCCTGCCGGGCCCCCGCTCGCTACCCTTCACCCTTCCGCTCGGCCCTCCAAGTACCCGTTTCCGGGGTCCGGCCACGCTGCCGTCAGACGCCACCGTGGGGCGCTTGGAGCGTTGACGGGAAATCGTTTACCAACCACGCCCGCGACCATAGCACCCCCCCTGGGGGGGTTTCAACAACGCGGAAAGAAATCACCCCAACGGGGGATGCCCCGCTCCTCCACCGCGACAGGAACACGGCGGTAGACGCCATGCGGATCGGGGATCGCACCTGACGGAACGATCCACCCAGGGTCAGATTCCTTCGTGATGGACAAGCGGCTCGACCAAGATGAGGCTGGCGGGGACCCCCATCAGGGCCGTCGGACGACGATCGGTCGACTTCTGGCTACTCGTTGTGTCACCATCCTGACAACGATTGCATGAAGAACTCCACCACGCGCCTCCACATCGTCGACATCGCGAAGCTGGCAGGCGTGTCTTCGGCCACGGTCTCCCGCGTGATCAGCGGCTCCCGACCCGTCTCGCCCGACCTGCGCGAGCGGGTCCTGGCGACGGTTGAACGCTTCGACTACCAGCCCAGCCAGCTGGGGCGCAACCTCCGGCGCGGGCGCACCGCAACCGTGGGAGTGCTGATGTCGGACGTCGAGAACCCTCATTTCGCCGCGATGGCCAAGTATCTCGAGGAGGCTCTCTACCGTCGGGGCGCCCCGGTCCTCTTCTGCAATACCGGGGAGGACCCCAGCAAGCAGTCGTCGTACCTTGACGTCATGGCCGCGGAGCGGGTCACGGGGGTGGTGATATCTCCGGCGCTGCAGGGGGACGCCGCGGTGTCTCGCCTCATGGATCTCGGTACGCCCGTCGTCGCCATCGACCGACCGCTCTCCGACCTGCGGGCCGACCTCGTGGTCGTCAACAACGCTGCCGCAAGCGAAGCGGGCACCCAGCTTCTGATCGACTCGGGATGCAGGCGGATCGGTTGCATCGGGGGCCGGGAGGGGGTGTGGACCACCACCGAGCGGCTGGCCGGATACAGCTCCGCCATGGCCAAGGCGGGCCTGGCCCCACACACGGTGCTGAGTGAGTTCACGGTGGAGATGGGGGGCCGGGCCGCTGGGACCCTGCTCGACGAACCGGGCGGCCTGGATGGATTGATGATCGCCAACAACCAGATGGCCATCGGCGCCCTGCGGCTGCTGCGAGCGCGTCAGATCCAGATGCCGCAGCAGTTGAGGGTCGTGGCTTTTGACGATCCGCCCTGGGCCGACCTGATCCAGCCGCGCCTCACAACCATCGCGCAACCGATACGGGAGATGGCCGAGGCTGCGGTTGAGCAACTGTTTCGACGCTTGGACGATCCCTCGCTTCCGCCCGGCCGGGTCACGTTCGATTGTGAGCTCAAGGTACGGGAGTCATCGTAGGCGTAGCCCTGCCCACCCGGGGGATGCCGGCCTGGCGGCGCGTGATCGCCGACGGGAACCCGGTCAGCGCGGTCACCGCGGCCCCGGGGCCCTGCGAGCGACCCGGTACCCGGACGACGGGTGTCGCCGTGGACCGGGAGATCGCCGGCGCGCACCGGCGCCCGCCTGAGGCGTCCGGGACGACCGCGGGCGCCGCCGACCTGGCAAAGTCGCGACC
>PLTL01000161.1:0-6970 GCA_003164475.1 Candidatus Dormiibacterota bacterium
CCGGTCAGCGCCGTCACCTCGGCCTGCCGCCAGCTCTTCGGCAACCCCAACCCGTCAGCGCTCATCCAGGACTGGCCGATGCAGCTCCCTGTGATTGCGGCTCTCCTGTTGTCGGCGGCGCTGCTCGCGATCTGCGTCCCCCTGGCGGTCCACCTCTTCCGGCGCCGCACCGCCGACTGAGTCCCGCTCAGATCGAGGTCGGATGCCCCGTGCTGGTGACCGGCGCTGGGGCTGGTCCCGCCGGCCCTCCCCTCTGCCGGCAGGCGTCCGCGGCTGCCTCCATCGCCACTTCCAGGTGCACCTGCCAGTCCAGCTCGGCCAGATCACGGCGGCGCCCCACGCAGCCGGCGTCCTCGGTGCCCTCGGAGAGGGCGCTGACGACAAGCCCCGCCAGGGCGGCGTCGCCGGCGCCCAACGTGTCCACTATCTCCGCACTGGCAACCCCGGCAGGCGCCTCGAACCGGGACCCCGCTGCGGTCAGGATCTCCCCACCCTGGGCGCCCTTGGTGAGGAATATCACCTGAGCACCGCTGCCGAAGAGACGTTCCACCGGATACGTGCCCTGCGACCCACCCAGGACCCCGAGATCCTCATCGCTCACCTTCAGGATGTCGGTCACCTCGAGCAGGCTCTTGAGATTCGTGATCAGGAGGTCCAGGCGGCGAATCAGCCCTGGTCTCACATTGGGGTCCAGCACTCGCCACGGGTGACCACCGCCCAGAAGAGCGCGCAGGGAGCTGGCTTGGGCCGCGTCCTCATAGTTGAAAGCGTTCACCACCACCGCATCGGAGCTCGCCACCGCTCTGGCGGCTTCCTGGGAGAACGCGAACGACCGGTAGGCTCGCCCTCCGAACTCGTAGCTGGGCTGGCTCCCCTCCAGGTGGACGACAGCGCGCGCCGTCACTGCTGGTGCCTCCTCCTCGACCAGGTGAACACCGGAGCCGCTCAGCGCGCTCCTCATCGCCATCCCGATCTCATCGCCGGCCACGGCAGCTACGAGGCTGGCATCGACGCCTCCCATGCCGAGGAGCATGGCGACGTTGAGCCCCGCCCCTCCCAGCCGGGCAAACCTGCCGCGCGACGTCACGATCTCATCGACCAGCGCATTCCCGATCACGGTGACTCGAGGTCGACGCACAGCCCTCTGGTTCATTCGAGATTCGCGTGCCTCAATCTCAGTCCCGTTCGGGGGTCATCGAGCCGCCCTGCCAGGGCGTGGATGACCCCATCCAGCACCATCAGAGCAGCCTGTTCGAACAGGCTCCCTCCGAGCTGGACGGATCCATCTGTGGGGAGCGTCAGCACCAGGTCCGCCACTTCGATCAGAGGGGCGCTCCGGGCGTGCGTGATCGCGACCACCAGCACCCCCAGCTCGTGGGCGCGCGCGGCCCGACTCACGCTGATCGGGGTGTGCCCCGACCCGGAGATCACCAGCAGCCCGTCTCCGGACATGACGGCAGGAGCGGTGGCCTCACCCAGGACGTGGCTCACGCGCCCCAGGTGCATGAAGCGCATGGCCACCATGGCGGCCACCAGCCCCGACCGCCCCTGCCCGGTGAAGAACCAGCACCGGTCGCCCTCCTCCCACACCTGCACCAGAGCGGCGACCTCGTCCGAGCTCAACTGCTCGGAGAGCCGGTGAACCTCATCGAAGGGGGCCATCCACGGCCGCGGTCGATCAGATGCGCCGAGATCCATCGAGCCACCTCCCTGGAGTTGTCCGCCTCGGTGATCGCCGACCCGACCACCACGACATCGGGCCCGGCCTCGACCACCTCCGCGAGATTGCCCTCACCGATCCCGCCGGCAAGGGCCACACGATAGCCGAGCTTCCGCATTGCCCCAGCTCGCGCGATGTGACTTCCGTCACCCCCGCCCGCAAGCCGCACATCCGTGGGCGAGTGCAACAGCAGGTATGCGAACCGGTCCGGATACTGATCGCGGCGGTCGGGGAGGCGCTCACTGCAGATGGTGTCGGCCACCGCGTACGCCCCGTATTCCTGAGCCACCTTGTTGACCGCATCCAGGGTGGCGCTCGACGCCGCTTCCAGGACGGTCATGAAGGTGGCCCCCAGGCGGAAGTACATCCTCGCCTCCTGGGCTCCGCCATCGGCGGTCTTGGAGTCCACAAGGACCGGCCTCCCCCCCGCCAGCTCCCGGACCGTCGCGATTCCGCCGAGGCCGAAGCGCTTGAGGAGTGGTGTGCCCACCTCGACGATGTCGACGAACTCGACCACCTGGGGCAGCACGGCGATGTGGGCCGGATCATCCAAGGCCAGCTGGAGCAGCACCGCGACCCTACCGTCCCAACTCGGAGCCGCGCTGCCGAGGGACGCTCACAGAGACGCGGCCACGCTGGAGCCGGTCATGTCGCTGACCAGCTGGTCCGTGGTGACCTCGGCCGCACGGTAGTCGGAGACCACCTGGCCCAGTCGCATGGTGACGATCCGATCGCACACATCGATGACATAGGGGAGGGTGTGGGAGATGAAGATCACGCAGATGCCTCGACTCCGAACCTCCCGGACCAGTCGGAGCACCTCGACGACCTCGGTGACCCCGAGATGGTTCGTGGGCTCATCGAGGATGAGGATCTTGCGCGCCCACACCACCGGCCGGGCAACCGCCACGGCCTGGCGCTGACCCCCGGACAACTTGCCGACCCCGGCTCCCGGTGGGACCCGGGTCATGCCGATGTGGGCCAGGGCCTGCTCCGCCTGGGCCTCCATCGTGCCCTGGTTCAAAAACCCCATCCGACCCAGGATTCCGTCGCGGAAGATCTCCCGGCCCAGGAAGAGATTCGACGCCACGCTGAGATGCGGGGCGAGGCCGCCGTCCTGGAACACGGTCTCGATCCCGGCGGCGAGAGCGGCGTGGGGTGACTCCCACCGTCGTTCGATGTCGTCGACGAAGATCCTGCCGGCCTCGGGTGTGATCGTTCCCGCGATGACCTTGACCATGGTCGACTTGCCGGCGCCGTTGTCGCCCACCAGCCCGACAACCTCCCCCTGACGGGCGACGAAGTTCACCCCGTCCAGGGCTCGCACGGCGCCGTACCGCATGCTGACGTCCTCCAGCCGAAGGACGATCCTCTCCTGGCTCACGTCCGAAGGCGCCGGACCGACGGGACCTCCCGACCCGGGCCCCTCGAGAGCCGGGATGTCAGTGCCATGCTCCGCCTGCGGAGAGTCCGCGCTCATCGCCCGTTCCGCCGCATCAGCTGCTGCACTCCGACCGCGCCGGCGATCAGGAGGCCGGTGACCACTGTCTCCCAGAAAGGCTGCAGGCCCGTGAGTACCAGACCACTCAGCACCACGGAGAGGATCAGGGTGCCGAGCACCGTGCCGGTCATGGTGGCCACTCCCCCGGCGAGGCTGGCCCCGCCGATGACCACGGCGGCGATCGCCGTGAGATTCGAATTGACTCCGCTGAGCGGAGACCCGGTGCCAAGCCGCATGAGGTCGATGAGACCGGCCATCCCTGACATGACCCCGGCCAGCACGTACACCTTGACGACGTGCCGGCCCACCGGTATGCCGGCGTCGGCGGCCGCCGAGCTGTTGGAGCCGATGGCGAAGGTCCATCGGCCAAAGCGCGAGTAGTGCAGATACAGGGCCCCGATCACGAAGGCCACGATGGTCACCAGGATCGGGATGGTGAAGTACCCGGCCAGGACCTGATTGCCCATCGTGGCCACCACGGCGGGAGTCCCCAGAACGGTGAGCCCGTCGGTGAGGACCAGCGTCAGGCCGCCCGCGATTCCCAACATCGCCAGGGTGGCCACGAATGGGGTCAGTTTCATGCGGACCACCATGAAGCCGTTGGCCAGGCCGGCGGCGCCGCCGACCAGCAGCCCCACCACGATCCCGGCCCCGATGTCGACCCCCGGCACCCCTCCGCCGATGTTGGTGGCCATGACCTTCGCCCCCACGACTCCCGCAAGGCCGAGGATGGCTCCCACCGACAGGTCGATGCCGCCGGTGACGATGACGAACGTCTCGGCGATGGCCAGCAGTCCGGTCTCGGTCGCCGACTGCCCTATTCCCGTGATGTTGATCTGCGAGAGGAACCCCTGTCCGAAGATCGAGAAGAACACGATCAACGCGAGAAGGACTCCACCCAGCAGAACCTCCTGAGCGTATCGCTCCAGCACCAGCCGCGCCTGGCTGACTGCCCGAGCCCGAAAGCCCACGTTCGTCATGGGGCCGATGTCCTCCTAACTCTCAACGATACCGGGACTGAATCTCGCGCCGGCCAGCCTGGCGTTCCGAACCTCCAGGCTGGCCGTGCGTGAGCCCATGTCCGTTGGCCCCATTGAGGTGAGGCCGCTTTCAGCGGGTCCGATCTAACCCAGCGAGTAGAAGTACTGCTCGTTCGTCGCGTAGTTGGCGTACGTGATGGTGATGTTGGGCACGTTGTCCACCTTGGCAATGCCGCCGGCCTTGCCTTGGGCCGCCAGGACCGCGTCTTGGACGGCGATCTGGCCCTCGAGCGCGGGCTGTTGCGCGATCAGGCCGACCAGCTTGTCCGCCTCCAGGGCCGTGACCTGGGCGGCCTCGGCATCGTAGGAGATCACCTTGACACCGGCACCGGCCGCGCCCAAGTCCTGAAGCTCTGCGATGGTGCCCTCAGCGGTCACGTCATCCACCGCGAACACGCCCTTCAGGTCGGGGTACCGGGAGAGCTGCTGCTGAATGATGGTCTGCGCATTGGTGGCGACGTCCTGGCTGTACTGGGTTCCCACCAGAGCGATGTTGGGGTAGTCCTTCTGCATCGTGGCGACGAAAGCGGCCGAGCGCTGGTCGTCAGAAGTCACCCCGGCCGAGCTGTCGAGCAGGAGCACCTGTCCACTGTCTCCGATCGCGTCGGCGAGCAGCTTGGCGGCCTGCTGACCGCCGGCGGTGTTGTCACCGGCGATCCGAGTGACCAGGTCGCTGGTGTCGTTGGTGTACGTGTCCACGCAGACGACGGGAATGCCGTCCTTCTTGGCGCTCTGGACTTCGGGGACCAGCGCCTGTGCGTTGGTGGGGGAGAGGACCAGTGCGTTCACATGCTTCGCCAGCTCCGCGGTCACGTAGGGGATCTCGGTGGTCGGCGAGTATGTGGTGCTGGAGCCTTCCCAGTCCAGGGTCACTCCCAGCTTCGCCGCCTCAGCATTGGCGCCGTTCTCCATGGTGATGAAGTAGGGGTCCGAGGTGATGCCCACCACGAATCCGATGGTGATGTGGCTGTTGGCAGTCGTGGCGCTGGACGTCGTGCCACAGGCGGCCAGTACCACTCCCAACGTGGCAGCACATGCTGCAGCCCTAAAGGTCGTCGTGCATCTCATCGCGGGTCACTCCTCTTACATGTCATCAGTGCGATCAACCATCGCCGGGGGCCAATCGCCCCACCCGAGCCCTGAACCGATCTCGGCCCTTCGCCTCGTGGTCACATGACCGCGCTGGTCACGTGCGAAGCCCTCATCCCTGGCGGAGGTCCCTGCCGGGCCCCCGCTACCTACCCTTCACCCTTCCGCTCGGCCCTCCAAGCACCCGTTTCCGGAGTCCGGCCACACCGCTGGCAGACGCCACCGTGGAGCGCTTGGAGCGTTCACGGGAAATCGTTTACCAAACCTCACGGGACCATAACACCCCCCCTGGGGGGGTTTCAACAAGGCGAAGGAAAATCACCCCAACGGGTGATGTCTCGCTCCTCCACCGCGACAGGAACGCGGCGGGGGACGCCATGCTGATCGGGGATCGCTCCTGAAGGACGATCCACCCGGGGTCAGATTCCTTGGTGATGGACGACGCGGCTCGACTAAGATGACGCTGGCCGGGGACCCCCGATCAGGGCCCGTCGGACGACGATCGGTCGACTTCGGGATACTCCTTGTGTCACCATCCTGACAACGATTGCATGAAGAACTCCAACACGCGCCTTCACATCGTCGACATCGCGAAGCTGGCCGGCGTGTCTTCGGCCACGGTCTCCCGCGTGATCAGCGGCTCCCGACCCGTCTCGCCCGACCTGCGCGAGCGGGTCCTGGCGACGGTTCGACGCTTCGACTACCAGCCCAGCCAGCTGGCGCGCAACCTCCGGCGCGGGCGCACCGCAACCGTGGGAGTGCTGATGTCGGACGTCGAGAACCCTCATTTCGCCGCGATGGCCAAGTATCTCGAGGAGGCTCTCTACCGTCGGGGCGCCCCGGTCCTCTTCTGCAATACCGGGGAGGACCCCAGCAAGCAGTCGTCGTACCTCGAGGTCATGGCCGCAGAGCGGGTCACGGGGGTGGTGATATCTCCGGCACTGGAGGGGGACGCCGCGGTGTCTCGTCTCATGGATCTGGGCACGCCCGTCGTCGCTGTCGACCGACCGCTCTCCGACCCGCGGGCCGACCTCGTGGTCGTCAACAACGCTGCCGCAAGCGAAGCGGGCACCCAGCTCCTGATCGACGCGGGGTGCAGGCGGATCGGTTGCATCGGGGGCCGGGAGGGGGTGTGGACCACCACCGAGCGGCTGGCCGGATACAGGTCCGCCATGGACAAGGCGGGCCTGGCATCACACTCGGTGCTGAGCGAGTTCACGGTGGAGATGGGATACCGGGCTGCTGCGACGCTGCTGGACGAACCCGGTGACCTGGATGGATTGATGATCGCCAACAACCAGATGGCCATCGGAGCTCTGCGGCTGCTGCGAGCGCGTCAGATCCGGGTGCCGCAGCAGTTGAGGGTCGTGGCTTTTGACGATCCGCCCTGGGCCGACCTGATCCAGCCGCGCCTCACAACCATCGCGCAACCGATACGGGAGATGGCCGAGGCTGCGGTTGAGCAATTGTTTCGACGCTTGGACGATCCCTCGCTTCCGCCCGGTCGGGTCACGCTCGATTGTGAGCTCAAGGTACGGGAGTCATCGTAGGCGTAGCCCTGCCCACCCAGGAGATGCCGGCCTGACGGCGCGTGGTCGCCGGCGCGCACCGGCGCCCGCC
>PLTL01000161.1:7055-7637 GCA_003164475.1 Candidatus Dormiibacterota bacterium
CGGGTGCGCCCCTGGCCGGGTGCCGAGACGGGAGAGCCCAGCGACGCGGTCATCGCCGAGCGGGTCATCGACCGGATGGTCGACCACGTCCGCACGCGCGGCGAACCGATGGAGGGGGTGGACCGGGCGGTCGACCGGCTCCGCCGGCTCGGTCTGGGGATCGCCATCGCCTCCTCGTCTTCCCACCGGCTGATCGACGCGGTCTGCGACCGGCTCGGGCTCGAATGGATCGCGATCCGCTGCTCGGCCGACGACGAGGCACGGGGCAAGCCGGCCGGCGACGTCTACCTCACCGCCGCCCGACGCCTGGGGCTGAGCCCCGCCGCCTGCCTGGCGATCGAAGACTCCCCCAACGGGGTCCTCGCCGCCCGCGCCGCCGGGATGCCCTGCATCGCTGTCCCCGACCCGCTCCTCTCCGGGGACCCGCGGTACCGGGAGGCCCAGCTGATCCTGGGCTCTCTCGACGAGCTCGACGAGACGAAGCTCCGGTCGCTCGGGTGGCACGGTCGGAACGAGCCGGGATGACTCCCGCGTCAGCCTTGCAGCGGCCGGGTGGCCAGACGGGTGATCTCCGGGCGCCAT
>PLTL01000243.1:0-132 GCA_003164475.1 Candidatus Dormiibacterota bacterium
GAAGGCGCCCGACCAGGAGCACTTCATGGGGGTGGAGCGGACCCGGGCGATCTTCCGAGAGGCCTTCGCCGACGGTCGGCGGAAGCACTGGCGACTCAACCACTCCCCTCTGTTCCTCGACTTCCTCGAGGG
>PLTL01000243.1:141-5216 GCA_003164475.1 Candidatus Dormiibacterota bacterium
TGCGCCAACTGCATGGCCCACTGCGGGTACGAGCCCACGGCAGTGATGAGCACCCTGGGCTCGGTCAGGGAGTCGCTACGGGCCGCGGTCGCGCACTAGCCGGGGTCGGTGGGCTGGCCGTCGCCTCCCCGGCGGCCACCCCTTCGCCCTCCGGGGTACGATCCCGGGCGTGGTAGGTGTCCAGGACCTGCTCCGAAGGCCCCTCAGTGATCTCCGTGTCTCGGTCACTGACCGGTGCAACTTCCGCTGCCGGTACTGCATGCCGATGCCGAAATTTGGGCCCGGCTTTCGCTTCCTACCCCGATCGGAGATCCTGACCTTCGAGGAGATCGTTCAGGTGGTCAAGGCCGCCTCGCCGCTGGGGGTCACCAAGGTCCGGATCACCGGGGGTGAGCCGCTCCTCCGCCCAGAGCTAGGATCCCTGATCGGGATGCTGGCGGCCGTGCCGGGCATCACCGACCTGGCCATGATCACCAATGGCATGCTCCTGGCTGAGCATGCGGAGGGTCTGGCCCGGGCCGGACTCCGGCGGGTCACGGTCAGCCTGGACTCGGTCGACCCGCAGGTCTTCCGACTGATGAATGGAGTCGGATTGCCGATCGAGCCGGTCCTGGAGGGGATCGCGGCTGCGGCGGCCGCCGGGCTGGGCCCGCTGAAGCTCAACGCGGTCATCCGGCGCGGGCTCAACGAGGATGGGATCCTGGACCTAGCCGACTTTGCCCGCGGCCATGGCCACACCCTCCGCCTCATCGAGTACATGGACGTCGGGGAGGGTCACGGCTGGAGGATGGCGGAGGTGGTCCCCAGCTCCGAGGTCCTGGAGCTCATCGGGAGGAGCTGGCCGTTGCGAAGGCTCGATGCCGACCATCCCGGTGGCGTCGCCGAGCGTTTCGCCTACCTGGACGGGGCGGGCGAGATCGGGGTCATCAGCTCGGTCAGCGCTCCCTTCTGCGCCAGCTGCTCTCGGCTCCGGCTGGCCACGGACGGTCGGCTTTACACATGTCTGTTCGCGCGCCAGGGGCACGACCTGCGCAGCCTGCTCCGAGCCGGTGCCAGCAGGGACCAGCTGATGGCGGAGCTGCGGCGGGTGTGGTCGGGGCGCGTCGATCGCTACTCGGAGCTCCGCTCGGGCCTGTCCGAGGACAGCTCTGCTCTGCCCAAGGTTGAGATGTCCTACCTCGGGGGCTGAGCCTGGCGGGAAGGCCATGGGTCCCCTGGCCGCCAGGGTCTTATCGGCACCGGCTGCGTCCTGTGAGGGCTGTCCGGAGGAGTGGCAGGGCCCCATCTCGCTGCCTGAGGCACCCCGGCCCTTCACATGTCACCGGTCTGGAACCGACTCAGTGGCACCGTGAGGGCAGCCGACGCGAGGACCCGCCCTGGGCGGTGCTGCCGACCTTGCGGAGCGGGCTGGGCGGGATGCGCGTCACCTCCCGGACCGGGTCGGCCCTTCGCGGCGCTGGAAGTCGACTGAGGAGCGAGGCCTAGGCTGAAGTCCGGTCACCGGTTGACTTCGATCCGGGTTCCATGATCGTCTGGAATGCAGTCAGAGGAAGTTGCAAAGTCCGCGCCCATGGAAGCATGCTGACGATGCTCTGGGGCAGCGTAGCCAGAATCGGTGCGGTTCCCCCCAGCCCGCGCTGAGTTCAGCTGTTTCCCGAACTTCGGGCTAGGCGATGGCTCGCTCCAGGTTGGAGCGGACGGCGGGCAGGCTGGCCAGCATCAGCTCCGCCCAGAGGAGGGCAGCTGTCCGATCAACCGTCCTTGGTCCGGCCGGCGGCACCGCGACGGTGAGCTGAACCTGGGTCATCACCGGGGAGACCGGAATGAGCCGAAAGCGAGCCGACGGTGGACCGGGAAGGGTGGTCGACTCGATCACCAGCAGCACCGGTCGGTGGCAGTGGGCGACCCGCGACCCGCCCCGGCGCCGCCGCATCGGCGAGGCCCTCCAGGCCTCGGCGTAGGTTGCGCCCACCCCACCGCTATAGGCGGTCAATTTGGAGGTTGCCACCCAGGGCTGCCAGAGCGGCGCGTTGCAGCCGTCCAAGAGGAATTCGAAGACGGTCTGGATGTCCCGGGGGACACCGATCTCAGCTCCCCCGGGGCCCGCCCCCTTTACCTCCCCGGGCATCTACTCGAGCTCTGAGTAACTCGACGCCATTACCAACGTGATGGTAGACGGACCGCTCTCCGCCTGCTCGCCCCTCTGAGATCGGAAGATGAGGAATTGACGAACACTTGACGGGGACTGCAGCCCTGTTGACGTCCTGTTGACGGCGGTCGCGCTAGCCTGCAGCCGTGCTCGATCTGTTGGTAATCGTGATGGTCATCGTCGGCGCCGGGCTCCTCTATCTGATGGTGGAGGCCATGGACAGGATCTGATGAGCATCTTGGACATCCTCCTGCTGATCCTCTCCACCGCCACCTTCGTCTACTTGGTCTACGCTCTGATTCGGCCCGAGCGGTTCTGATGGGCTTCTGGCTGACGGTACTGGCCCTGGTGGCCATCCTGGCGCTGGCGTGGCGGTTCCTGGGCGCGTACATGGCCGACGTCTACACCGGGAAGAGCCAGTGGCTGGCCTGGTTGGAGCGGCCGATCTACCGCGCCCTCGCCGTCGATCCCGAGATCGAGCAGACCTGGAAGCGCTATGCCGGGGCCACGGTGGTGTTCTCAGCGGTCTGCGTTCTCGCCGTCTACGCGATCCAGCGGCTGCAGGGGTCGCTGCCGCTGAACCCGCAGCACCTCACCGGGGTGTCCCCCTTCCTGGCGCTGAACACGGCGGTCTCCTTCATGACCAACACCAACTGGCAGAGCTANNACCAACACCAACTGGCAGAACTATGTCGGCGAATCGACGATGTCGTACTTCACCCAGATGGGAGCTCTGACGGTCCAGCAGTTCGTCAGTGCGGCCGTGGGAATTCAGATCGCAGTTGTTCTGGTTCGGGGCTTCGTGCGCCGAGGGTCACCCACCGTCGGGAACTTCTGGGTGGACCTGATCCGGGGCAGCCTGTACATTCTGCTTCCGATCGCCGCGGTGATGACCCTGGTTTTCGTCTCCCAGGGGGCGGTCGAGACCCTCGGTGGTCCCGCGCACATCCACGACATCCTCAACAGCCTGTCGCAGACGATCGCCCTGGGACCCGTCGCCTCCATGTCGGTGATCAAGGAGTTGGGGACCAATGGGGGAGGGTTCTTCAATGCCAACAGCGCCGACCCCTTCGAGAACCCCACCGCGCTCACCAATCTGCTGGAGATCGCGCTGCTGCTGGCCATCCCCTTCGCTCTCACCTACACCTTCGGCAAGATGGTGGGCAACATCCGCCAGGGGGTGGCGCTCCTGGTGGCCATGATCGTCCTCTTCGCGGGCGTTATTGCGATCAGCTTGCCCGCCGAGACCGGAACCAATCCGGCCCTGACCGCTGGGGGTCTGACGGCCCAGCAGCAAGCCGGCGGCAATATAGAGGGAAAGGAGACCCGCTTCGGGCCGGCGGCGTCGGACCTCTTCGACCTCGCGTCTACCGTAACTTCCACCGGCTCCGTGGACGGGTCCAATGATTCGTACACCGCCCTCGGTGGGGCCGGCTTGCTGACCGGCATGATGCTGGGAGAGGTGTCGCCGGGTGGAACTGGGAGCGGGCTCTACACCATGCTGCTGTTCGCAATCATCGCCGTGTTCCTCGGGGGGCTGATGGTGGGGCGGACGCCCGAGTATCTGGGCAAGANNTCGGGGCGGGTTTGTACGGCATGATTATTTTCATTGTCCTGACGGTTTTCATTTGCGGCCTGATGATTGGCCGGACGCCCGAGTATCTGGGCAAGAAGATCCAATCGCGGGAGGTGAAGCTGGCGTCGATCGGGGTGCTGATGATGCCCATCACGGTGCTGGCGTTCACCGCGCTTGCGGTCGCCGTCCCGGCCGGATTGAGTTCGGTGTTCAACCACGGCCCTCACGGATTCTCGGAGATTCTCTACGCCTACGTGTCGCAAAGCAACAACAACGGCTCCGCCTTTGCCGGACTGGATGGGAACACTACCTTCTACAACCTGACCGGCGCCGCCGCGATGGTCCTGGGGCGTCTCGGAATCATGATCCCGGTGCTCGCCCTCGGCGGCTCGCTCGCGGCTAAGGCGTACGTCCCGGACACGGCGGGGACGATGCGGTCTGACACGCCGATCTTCGTGGCGCTGCTGATCGGGACCGTGATCATAGTCGGGGGCCTGACCTTCCTGCCGGCGATCTCCCTGGGGCCGATCGCGGAAGCCCTGGTCCGGCACGGAGTGCTCTTCTGATGGGCAGCACAGAGAGCGACCTGCTCGGCGGCCAGCCCGCCGGCCCAGATCGGGGGTCGGTGCCGCCGGTTGGAGCTTCGGCCGGGGGTCGCCGCCGTCGGCCCTGGATGAGTCGGGAGATCCTGATCCGCGCGATTGTTGACTCCTTCATCAAGCTCGACCCGCGGGTGGAGATCAAGAACCCGGTCATGTTCGTGGTCTTCATTGGCACCGTGGTCACGCTGGTGGAGTCGATCTACCATCCCTCGGTCTTCGCTTGGGCGGTCACGGTCACGCTCTTCGTCACGCTTCTGTTCGCGAATTTCGCCGAGGCCACCGCTGAGGGAAGAGGCCGAGCCCAGTCGGACGCCCTCCGCCGCATGCGCGCTGACACCATGGCCCGGCGTCTCCGCGAGGACGGTTCCGAGGAGAGCGTGGCCTCGGCCGCCCTGGTCCGTGGCGACCGGGTGGTCTGCGAGGCCAACGACATCATCCCGTCGGATGGCGAGGTCATCGAAGGGGTCGCCTCGATCGACGAGTCGGCCATCACAGGCGAGTCNNGACCGGATCGTGGTCCGGATCACCGCCGAGGCGGGGCACACGTTCCTGGATCGGATGATCCAGCTGGTCGAGGGTGCCGACCGGCAGAAGACTCCCAACGAGCTGGCCCTGACCATCCTGCTGGCGGCTCTGACCATCATCTTTGTCCCGGTCTGTGTGGTCCTCGAGCCCTTTGCCGGCTATGCCCACGGGCAAGTCTCGGTGATCATTCTGGTGGCACTGCTGGTCTGTCTCATCCCCACCA
>PLTL01000243.1:5310-5464 GCA_003164475.1 Candidatus Dormiibacterota bacterium
ACGACACCCCCGAGGGCCGGTCGATCGTGATCTTGGCCAAGGAGCGTTTTGGAATTCGCGGCCGGGAGCTGGGCCCGAAGTGCCAGATCATTCCCTTCAGTGCCACGACCCGCATGTCTGGTCTTGACATCGACGGCCGCCAGATCCGCAAGGG
>PLTL01000329.1 GCA_003164475.1 Candidatus Dormiibacterota bacterium
TGCCCCAGCAGTGAACTGAGCGGAGACGAAGGGCCGGGCGGCGCCTGGCCCTTCGTTCCCTCGGGGTGCCTTGAGGCGATGGCGGTGCCCTTACCGCAGCGTTCGGGCAGTTTGACCGATCCACCCCGTATGGGGGGGCTGGTTTTGGGGGCTGCGGGTCTACGACTGGCGGGCTATCGTTTGACGTGGTCTCGTCGAGCCAGCGGACGACTGATGCCCTGGCGACGAGAGGAGGGTTTCGAGACCATGAGTCGAAGCAGAGCACTCGGATTTGCCGCTGCGATCACCGTCGTCCTCGGCGGTTGGTTGGGCACGGCCCTTCCCGCAGCGGCCTCGGGGTCCTACGACTCGATCGTGATCTCCGGCCGTCCGGCCAACGGTTCGCTCTCGGCTGGGACGACGTGGACGTACTGCATTCAGGCGGAGCTGGCCGGCACACCCGTGTCGGGAGCCACCGTCTACCTCAGCTTTGACAACCCTGCCATCGCCAGCACTGACGTCCCCTCGGGGGACACCGCCGGGGCCGGCGGCACCACCGGCGGTTCCGCGGCCGTGGGCGCCACCCAGCTGACGTCGACACCCACCGGTTTCGCGACCGGATCCGCGTGCGTACCCGGCAGCGGCGCGACCGAGAGCGATGCCATCGACGTCACCTACACCTCGCCCAACATCGCCGGCTCCACGAACGGCGGTGCCCCGTTCCCGGTCTGGGGCGGGCGAGACTTCGTCACCGGCCAGGACCTCGCCATCGGCCCGAGCATCACGACGACAGCGCAGTACCAGTTCTCGCCGGTGACGAGCTACGTCTACTCGATCGCCTCGACGATCGCCCCCTCGGGCACCCTGGCAATGGGGCAGCCGGTCACCCTTACACTCACGGCTGAGAACCTCTCGTCAGCCGCCGTAGGGGACGCGGCGGTGCTCCTCTCCCTGGGAAGCACCAGTTCGTCCGGCGGCTCGGCCACGGCGATGGGGGCATCGCCAGGCCCCACGACGGCGACCGCCATCAACTCGAGCCCCGCACGTTGGGTCACGGAGAGCAACGGCCAGGTGTCCATAACGTACACAGCCGCGTCCTCGCCGGTGACCTACGGAGTCGACACCATCACCGCCCAGAACCATCCCTCCTTCATCACCATCTCTCAGGGCACCGCGTACGACTACCAGATAGCGGGTGCCCCGTTCGCCGTGTCGAGCCCGACCCAGTACACACTCCACGGCAGCGACGGCACCACCTGGAATGCGGTCGACCCGAGCCAGCTGTCCGAGACGTTCACCCCGAACGCCAACTCGACTGCGGTGAGCGTCGGCAACGCTGACATGTGGACATCCACCGCCGGTTACAACCAGGACCTCGGCATCCGGGTCACACCTGCCGGGGGCTCCCCCACGGTGGTTGCCTGGAAGGAGTCGGGCGGCTTTGCGGGAACGTTCTCGCCCAATGCCGCTGCTGTCCAGGGCGCGTACAGCGTCACCGCCGGCACCACCTACACGGTCGAGCTGGTCTGGAAGGCCAACAAGTCAATGCCGAGCGGTGACACCATCTGGATCGGCGCCGGTCACACGGGCGCCTTCTCACCGAGCACTCTCTCCACCGCTCTCTACCCCACCAGTGGCTCTGCCCTGGATACCGCCACCAGCACGTCCCAGTACGAGCTCACCGCCTCCACCGATGACAACGGCAGCACCTGGCGGGCGGTCGACGCCACCAGGCTCTCCCTGTCCATCACTCCGAGCGCCAACTCGGTCGCGGAGCTGACCGGCAACGCCGACCTCTGGACCGCCAACGCCGGCTACAACCAGGACCTGGGCATCCAGGTCACGCCGTCCGGCGGCTCCGCCGTTCTCGCGGCATGGAAGGAGTCCGGCGGCTTTGCGGGGACGTTCTCGCCGAACGCAGCCATGGTGCAGACGCTCTACCCCCTGACCGCCGGCACGACCTACACCATCACATTGGAGTGGAAGACCAACAAGCCCATGCCCTCCGGTGACTCCATCTTCATGGCCGCCGGCGGTGCCAGTACCGGCTTCTCTCCCAGCTCGCTCTTCGCGGTTCTCTACCCGACGGGCGCAGCACCTGCCAGCGCCATGGTCACCACCCAGTACCACGTCACCGCATCCAGCGGCGACAATGGCAGCGCCTGGCGCCCCGTTGACGGCACCAACCTCTCATTGAGTGTCACCCCCTCCAGCACCTGCGACGCGCGGATCACCGGCAACGCCGATCTCTGGACGGCCAACGCCGGTTACAACCAGGACCTCGGCATCGAGATCACCCCGTCGGGTGGATCCCCCACCGTGGTCGCCTGGAAGGAGTCCGGCGGCTTCGCGGGCACCTTCTCTCCGAACGCCGCATTCGTTCAGGCGCTCTACCCGCTGGCGGCCGGCACCTACACCGTCGAGCTGGTCTGGAAGAGCAACCTCCCCATGCCTGTCGGCGACACCATCTACATCGCCGCCGGAACCTCGGGGACCGGCTTCTCTCCCACCAGCCTGATTTCGCAGCTTTACTGCTAAGAGCCCACCTCGGTCACGACCTTCGGAGAGGGTCGAAGCAACTCTCTCCGGAGGGTGACGGGGGCCCCTGCGGGCAAGGCGCCGGGCGGTACCCGGCTCGTCCTTCGTCTCGCGGGGGCCGTCGCTCTTGTTGCAGCAAGTCCGCGACGGCCGTCAGGATCGGTCAGGGAGCAAACGGGGCCGTCTGCCAGGTCGCGATGGTTGTGAAGGCGACCACCGCCAGCCCCGCCAGCAGCATCGCCGACCCAGCCACCGCAACCGTCTCGAAGCGCCGCGGCAGGCGCACCGCGGCGATGGCCAGCAGGGGGAAGGCCACCATGACGAAGCGGGGCTCGCTGCCGCCCCAGTGTGTGGCGAGCGCGAACGCGATGCACCCGGCCGTGTACAGCCACCAGGAGAGCGGGAGGCCGTGGTGGCGCACCTCAGCCCACACCATGAGGCCGACGGTGATGAGGACAAACAGCACCGACAGGCCTCCGAGGGCCGTGTTGGCCTGGGCCCACGCCCCCGGCGTCGTGATGAGAGACCACAGGTCCCGGAAGGGCTCGCCGAACCATTGCAGTCCCTGTCCCCAGTACGCCTCCGCATGAACGAAGGCGAACGGCGAACCGACCCCGTGCCACTCGAACAGCGTCCAGAGGACAAATCCGATCGGTGCTGTGAGGATTGCGGCGAGTGGGCGCCAGGTCCGTTTCGACACGATCTCGACAACCCCGACCACGACGCACGTGCCCACGAGGACGATGCCCGGGTCGCGGCTGAGGGTGGCGATCGAGGCGGTGAGACCAGCGAGGAGCCAGGCGCGCCGTCCCAGGAAGTAGATGCAGAGCGCCACCGCCGTGAGGAAGAGGCCCTCGGAATAGGGCATGCTCAGGACGTACGCAGCCGGGAAGAAGCAGAGGAGGACGGCGGTCAGGTCTGCGGCGGCGGCACCCAAAGCCTGGCGCACGGCGAGCCACACCGCCAGGACGGCGGTGAGCCCAAACCCGACACCCACGATCTCGCCCGCGTGGGTGTAGGAGATGCCGGTGGCGACCACCACCCCATGCAGGACAGCGGGGAGCCCGGGAAAGAACCCCCATGCGCCGCCCCCGGCGGCGGACGCGAGGGTCGCCGGGTAGCCCTGCGTTGCGATCTTGAGGTACCAGCCCCCATCCCAGCCGTCCAGAACCTGGCTGATTGTCAGACCTGGGTGGATCCAGGTGGCCAGGCCCGCGGCGGCCAGCACCATCACCCGTGAGATCACAAAGGCCGTGACAGGGAGCACGAGCGCTCGTCCCCACGCTC
>PLTL01000295.1 GCA_003164475.1 Candidatus Dormiibacterota bacterium
GCATGCGGCGAAGGCTCGAGATCGCGCGCGGTCTGGTGCACAATCCGCGCATCTTTTTGCTGGACGAGCCCACCACCGGTCTCGACCCCCTCAGCCGCCGCCAGACCTGGGCCATGATTGAGGACCTCCACCGCCAGGGCCGCACGGTGCTGCTCACCACCCACTACATCGAGGAGGCGGAGCATCTGGCGGAGTGGGTGTTCATCATGGATCGGGGGCGGTTGGTGGACCAGGGCGCCCCCGCCACCCTCATCTCCGCCCTGGGCGGCTCCGCCACCATCAGCGTCGCGGCCGCCGCTGACGCCCAGCTCGACCGGCTGCCCGGGGTGCTGCGGGCAGAGTTCGCCGAAGGCCGCTGGGAGCTCCGGGGCACCGAGGTGGGGGTGATCCTGGCGGCTCTCAACCAGAGCCTGGGCGAGGCGGCGCTGCGCGACGTCTCGGTCCGGCCGCCGAGCCTTGAGGACGTTTTCCTGGCTCGCACCGGCAGGCACCTGGGGAACGAGGAGCAGGCGTCGTGAGCCCCGCTGAGGGGCCGGGCGGGGAGCCGCTCGCCACCTTCCGCAGCGGCGGCCCCTGGCTCCCCCTGCTGGCGATGACCCGGGCCAACCTGAGGCTGCTGTCGCGCAACCGCCAGGTGCTGGTCTTCAACGTCATGGTTCCCCTCCTCCTGATCGTGATCTTCGGCGGCCTCTTCCAGGGGAGCAAGCAGGCCGTCGACGTCTCCGTGCCCGCCTCGTACCGCGCCGCCATTCGCCAGGCGCTCCCCAGTAGCTCGTTCGCGCTGCGCTACGTCTCGCCGGCCACCGCCCGCCGCGAGGTCCTTGACAACAAGGCCGACTTCGCCCTGGTGGCGGGCTCGGGCCAGGTGAGGCCGCTGCGGGTCCGGGTCGAGGAGAACGCCGGCAACGTCACCCTGAACGGGGCGTACACCGCCGTGGCCGAGGCCGCCATCTCGGTGCTCAATCAGGAGCTCCTGCAAACCCAGCCTGCGGTGGAGCCCGATCTGGAGCAGATCCACCCCCCGGGAGGGGTCAGCGCCGGCTCCCTGGCCAACACCAACTACATCGACTTCCTGACCCCCGGCATCCTGGCCTACGCGGTGCTCACCGCCGGACTCACCGCCGGCGTCCGGCTGGTGGGGGACCGGGAGCGTGGCACCCTGCGCCGGGTGCGAGCGACCCCGATCCCGGTCTGGGCATTCCTCGCCAGCAGCGTCATCTCCCAGCTCCTGCTGGTCGCGGTCCAGGTCGCGGTCCTGCTGGCGGTGGGCCACCTGATGTACGGGGTGGGGCTGGGCCCCTCGCCGGCCGCGGTCATCCTGATGCTGCTGGTGGGGTCGCTCTGCTTCCTCGCCGGCGGCTTCCTGATCGCCGGGATCGCCCGCCGGGATCAGGCCGCGATCGTCCTGGCCAACATGGTCATCCTGCCCCAGCTGTTCGTGGCCGGAATCTTCTACCCCCTCGCCGGGGCTCCGGCCTGGCTGCGCGACCTGTCGGTCATCATGCCCCTCACCTACTTCAGCAATGCGCTCCGGGGCCTGATGGCCCAGGGGCAGAACGTCGGCCAGGTCGCCGGGGACCTCGCCATCCTTCTGGTGATCGGTGCGGTGGCGCTGGCGGTGGCCACCAGGATCTTCAGGTTCGAGCCCGCCGCGTCAGGCTCCTAGCACCGCTGCCGGGTGGGCCCCGTCCCCCGCCGAGCGCTTCAGCTGACCGCTGAGCGGTGCGTCCTCGCCACCGCGGCCTTCGCCCCGGCGCGCTCGACCGACCGCACTCCCCGGCCTGGCACACCAGTCCGGGGCTGCTGCTGCGGATCCAGCTTGATCCGCGGCAGCCACGCGTCGGGCCGCTCCAGCAGGTCGTGGACCACCTCGGGGAGCTCGCCCCGGTTGACCGCGGCGACGGTCACCTCATCCAGCACGTCCCGGATCCCCACCCGCACCGCCACCCAGACATCCCGCAGCGCTGCGGTGTGACCCGAGTAGGCGAGCTCGTCGGGACGGTAGTCGCCGACCCGGGCCAACGGCCCATCGGTCACCCGGATGATGTCCCCGAGGGTCACCTCCTCGGGGTCACGGCCCAGCACGAAGCCACCGCCCGCACCCCGCTGGCTCTTGACGATCCCACCCTGCTTCAGCTCGGCCAGGATGTTGTGGAGGAACTTGAGCGGGATGTTCTGGATCTCGGAGATCTGCTCCGCGGCCACCGGCCCTTTCCCGTATGCCGCGGCCAGCTCGACCGCCGCGCGGACCGCGTAATCCGCCTTCACCGACACCCTCATGGAGCACATTGTGACCGGCGCTCGCCCTGCTGGCGGCCCTGTCCCCGGCGTCGTTGCCAAGACGCCTGGCGAGCCCGTCGTAGCCCGGCCGCTGCAGCGACGGTCACAGACGGCCGTCCCAGTTCTGCGCCAGCTGCGGCACCCCAAACCAGGCGATCAGATGTGCTCACTCATGGCTGCCGAGACGACGGCGGCCAACACCTCCCGACCCATCCCGGTCAGCGCCGCGGTCGCCGAGCGCAGCTTGGACCTGCGGATGGGGTCGGACTCGCGGTCCAGGGCCTCCTGCATGGCGGAGAGGAGGCGATCGGAGAAGCCCTCAGCGGAAGGCCACTGACCCACGGCGCGCCTGGCTGCCGGAGTCACTCGGGTGACCTTGTGCAAATTGGGGTCGCCCCCGCCCACCCACTGCAGGGTGACGTACTCCTCCTCCATGGCCAAGAGGGCTTGCAGGACCTGCTGGGGATCCCGGCCGGTTCGAGCGGCTATCGATCTCACCTCAATGAAACCAGGGTGGCCGACCTCGTTGAGGAGGGCGACGGTAGTTTCGAGGACGGGCAGGTCTCGGTCGAACCAAGTGAGCTGGACCGGCATGTGAGGCTCCTCCGCATCGGAACGGACGTTCGCAGTCTACGCCCGGGCCGTCCTCGGTTCGGATCACGAAGGATGCGCCCAGACGACCGGCGGCCCGGTTCTGGTGGCGCGGCGAGATCCGCCTCCGGGGAGGTGGGCATGGACCCGGCGTCTGCCAGAGCAGTCTCTCTCGCATCCCAACTGCCGCAAGAGGCAGGAGACCTCCGGCCGGCAGCTGGCCCGAGGCGGAGGCGCGCGCCACCCTCCGCAGAGCCTGGGCATCCCGGTGGTGCGGCCAGGATCGCCGACACTCCAACCGGCGACGCGCCAGGGGGATGGCTCCGGAGCACGGATTCGAACCGTGAACCTTGCGGTTAACAGCCGCCTGCT
>PLTL01000106.1 GCA_003164475.1 Candidatus Dormiibacterota bacterium
TCGCTCCTTGCTCCTCTCGGAGATGACCTCACGCGCTGAGGTGGTACCACCCAGCCGGACGAGCGGGGGGTGGGGTGGACGAACCGATGGCCCTCTCGCTGATGAGCTGTCAGACGACGAGACCAGGATGGTCGCCGTCCTCAGGGCCTGCGGATCGTTCAGCCTGGCCGATCGGACGGTGCTGGACGAGTTGGGTTGGGCCTACGGCAAGACGCACCGGATCGCCAACGAGCTGGTGCGGCGAGGGGTGCTGCACCGCGCCGGCGCCCCCGGGGATGTCGGCAGACCCCGAGTGATCTACTCACTGACAGCGGCTCCGGGATCGGGCCGCGCGGTCGGCGGCTGACGCATCGCTCGGGATAACAGGGAGCCTGAGCTGACCGAACCCGGCGAAAGCAGAATGGAGCGCGGAGAGGTGGATGGGCCGTCCGTCGGCGAGCGCCTTCTTCGGACCTACGTTGACGGATGGAAGGAGCACGACCCTGCCAAGATCCTCGGTACGCTCGACCCCGACTGCGTGGTTGTCGAGTCCCGTGGCGCGGTCTACCGCGGCTCAGCCCGGGTCGGGGAATGGTTCGACGCCTGGTTTGGTGAGGGCAACACCATCGAGGCCTGGGACATCAGGCGCTCTTGGTGACGGCGCACACCGCGGCGATGGAGTGGCGGTTCACCTGCACCTGGCACGGTCGGCCAGCCTCATTTGAGGGCGCGTCTGTGGCGCGCTTCAGCAATGCCGGGATCGCCTACCTCCGTGAGTACCAAACCGTGGCTGAGCTATACGACTGGAAGGGCAGCTGACGGGATTAGGTAAAGGCCCGCTGATTCTGGTGAATCCGGTCGTGGCCCTTGTCCGCTCGCTTGCACTCGACGAAGGCGTACTCGCCAGCCCCCGAGAGGCCGACAACATCCCACACGCCACCTCGCCTAGACCTTCCTGGTCGAGTGAGCAGCGCCGGCGCGCGTTCCGCGAGGTTCTGCAGCGTCCGAGCGACCTCCACAGGAAACTGCACGCTCTGCCCGGCGAGAGCGGTGATGCCGTTCATCGTCGGGCGGCGCCAGTCGACCCACCAAGCGTCACCGCCAAGGTGCCGGCGACACAGCTCAGCAACCACCACCTCAGCAGGAAGCTCAGCGAGCAACGGTGGCACCGAGATTAGGCACTTGTTCGGGATGTGGGCGAAGGTCGCGTGCTCTCTAACCACGGACCATGCGGGGTGCACTCGCGGGCAGGCGACCCGCTCGCCCATCGACGGAAGCAGAATGTCCTCAACGTCGTTGCATCCGTTTCCTCCTGTCCCAGGTAACGCGTAATACGCCATGCACTGCCGTCAGCGGCCCAGACCTCGCAGGAAGTCGCGCACGACTGCAACCGCCTCCTGCCGTAGCCGTGCAGCTTCGTCTTCATCGCCCGACTCGCTGAGGAAGGCGCCGTAGGCATGAGGGCCATCATGCTCAACAGATTCGAATCGCTCAGCGAGCAGTCGCAGTGACTCGCTGACCTGCTCCTCATCGAGGATCGCGCTCTCGGCGGCGACCCGGCCTGCGTCATGCGGGCCGTCTCCAAAGTTCAGCAGGCAGTAGATGAGGTCGTACGCATCTTTGTTCTCGTGCCGGTCCTGAAACGCCAGGATCTTCAGGACCGTGTACGAGAGGATGTTTGCCACTCGGACGTCCACTCGGGACAGGCCACCACCGTCGAGTCTCTCCGCCTCGATGGTCCGCACGAGCCAGTCGCGCGTCACGAGCTGCGCTCCACGGACGTTGAACGCTCCGAGACCGGATCCCGTCCCCTCCTCCTTCGGCTTGTAGATCCGACCGGGTTCTACCTGGTCGGTCTCGCAGAGGAACTCGACGATGACGTTTACGCTCTGGACGTCCTTGATCCATCGGAACGACGACTCGGCCTTGAAGCCTGCCTTCTTGAGGTTGTTCTCCAGAGTGCGGTATGCCTCGGGACTCTCGTCTCCAAGGGCCAGTCCGATGACGAGATCGACGTCGGTCGTGCCGACGTGTGGGCGTGCTCCCTCCGGGAGGCTCCCAACGATGTAGCGAGGCGCGAGGCCGCCAGCCAGATAAATGCGCTCGCTCCATGGTCCAATGTCGCCCAGAAGCGTAACGAGCGCGCGCTCGCAACGAGCCGTCGTCACCTCGTCGTAGGCGCTGTAGTGGCTCTTACTCAAAACCCGATCACCTCTTCTCGGAGTCTGTCCGCCTGCTCACGACCACGCCGTGGATCCTGGCGCAGGTCGTAGAAGAGTCGGAACGGGTTGGCCGTCCACACCTTCTCAACCTCTTGGCGGAACGCCAGCGGAGCGTCGCCCGTTGCTTGCCGCAGAACTATGTTATGGCCCTCGTTGACAACGTCCGCGCCGGCCGCGGCGGCGACGTCGTCCAGCCCGACGGTCTCGGCGACCCATATGTCCGTGACCGGAATCGCGGTGATAAACGGTGCGAGCCTGGCGGCCCCTGCCGCTCCGGTCACGGCATGTTCGATGTTCGCCTCCGTCAGCGCGTGGCTCAGCGTCACTGCTTGCGCCCGTGGGTCACGGGCCAGCCGAAAGGTCCGCAGTTGCTTGACCCCGCGGTCACGCACCTCCTCGGCCCAGAGGTCGAGAAGCGCCGCCGGATTGGTCACCCGACGGGTCCGCTGCGGGCCGGCGCCCTCGACCTCAACGAGCTGCTCACGCTCCAGGCGTGCCAGGACGCGGTGTGCCAGCCCTGCGGATACCGCTGCCTCGTTCGCCAGAGCGTGGACCTGCCACTTCCGCTTCGGCTCTCGTAGGAGCGCCTGGGTCGCCACCCCTGCCTTGCCGGTGAGCTGGACGGGCGGCCGCTCCCGTGCGTGCTGAGCGTTTCGCCGCCCCTCGGCTCGCAGGAACAGTCCGGGCAGCTCCACTATCATGTTGCCAAGGCCGTCGATCACTGCCACGCCGGTCTCCTCAAGGATCCTCCTGGCCTCCTCAGTGGTGGTCTCAGCGACGACGAGCACGGGTACCGCTCCGGGCAGTTGGCGCGCGTACTCGGCCACCTGGCGGGCGGCGGCCGCGTTGACGGCGCGCTGCGCCTTCACCTCGACCACGTACGTCACGTCACCCGCTCGGATCAGGAAGTCAGCTCGCTTTCCATCGGGCAGCCTCGCCTCGGCTTCCACCGCTATGTCCGGGATGTCGCGAAGGATCCGGAGAGCCGCCTTCTCGAAGGGGCCTTCGATCTTCACGATTGGCGCCTTATTCACAGTGGTAGTGAATATAGCCGATTCAGTGAAGATAGGCAAGGCCACGACCAAGCTCCGGAGGCACCCTCTGCCACAGGCGGTGCCCTGAGACCAAGTAGGTAGTCACGGAGATACCCCGCACTCTGGCTGCCTCCCGGAACTCTCTCCACACCTCGTTCGTCACCGTAATCCTCGTCATGTGGTCCCGCGTCTCGTCTGGCCGCTGTTCAGGAGGGTCGGACTGGCGACCACTCTTGAGCGGTGGGCGTGTGACCGAGCGCGCAGTTACGGTAGTCGCGAGATGCGACTCGTCTACAACGAGGCGGATAACAACCCGAGTCCCCTGGGCACCGCGGGGCGAATGTTTGGGCCGGCCCGGGGTACCAGTGGTGGTGGCGACCTCGGATCGGGCCCCGCGCGGTAGCCACCGGTGTGAAGGAGCTTTGAGTGACCGCCGAGGCACCCTGGGTAACCGAGCTAAACTGCAATTTAGC
>PLTL01000127.1 GCA_003164475.1 Candidatus Dormiibacterota bacterium
AATACCCGCTGCAGGACTCGAACCTGCGATCTGCGCGCTTAGAGGCACCGTGCCGGAATTGAGACCGACCAGTACCCCCTGCAGGACTCGAACCTGCGACCTGCGCGCTTAGAAGGCGGCTCTTCCATTGATTTGGCGGTCGCGTAGTACCTTCTGAGTTGGGACACAGCGTCTGCCTCGACAAATGACCTGCCAAGCACGGTCCGCCTCTAGCGTTAGGAAGTGGTTGGGATAGAACGAAGTTCCGGGCGATCGACCTGGCCGGTGACACGCTGCGCGAGGCCACGTGGACGATGTGTAGACGCAGCTGAAGGCAGGTTGGCCCGGGACTTCAGGCGTCGGTGATCGCGTCGCCCGGAAGGAGCAGGAGCTTGCCACGCGCGTGCTCGCTGAGGCTGATCTGGAGGGCCGTGCGCCACTCGTCGAGCTGGAAGGTCCGCGCAATCGGGATGGTGAACCTCCCGGCGGCGGCGAGCTGGGCGAACTCGGGGAGCGCGTCGACGCGCTGAGTCCGGTCCTCGTGGAAGCTGTCGCGAACTCCGAGCTCGGCGGCGGCGGCGAAGTCGGCGATCGTGAGCACCCGCTTCGGGTCGTCCCCGGCGATCCGCACGAGATCGGGCAGGGCGCCGCCGACCGGTGCGGTGTCGAGGACGAGGTCGACGGGACCGTCGCGGATGGCCCTCACCCGTTCGACCACGCCGTCCCCGTAGGACGTGACCGTGGCGCCCAAATCACGGAGCCGCTCAGCGTAGGTCTCTCCAGTGGTGGCGATCACCCGCATGCCGCGGAGGAGCGCGATCTGCACGGCCGCGTATCCGACGGTGCTCCCGGCGCCGTGGATGAGGATCGTCTTCTCGGGATTGAACCCAAGCCACGCGAGATGTCCGTAGGCGGTGTCGACCGCCATCGGCAGCGCGGCCGCCTGCGTGACGCCGAGCCCGGCGGGGACGGGGGTCCAGCGGTTCATGATCGCGCGGTCTGACGCGCCCGCGGTCGGGCCGCCGGCCCAGTCGGCGGTTCCGAGCACGAGGTCGCCGATGCTGACGTCGGTGACGCCGCCACCGATGGCGTCGACGGTGCCGGATACGTCGATTCCGATGCCGCGGGGCAGCTCGCCGGGGAACAGGCCTCGGCAGAGCGCCCAGTCTGCCGGGTTCAGGCCGCAGGCATGGACGACGACTCGGATGTGGCCGGAACCGGGGGTCGGCACGGCCACGGTGTCCATGCGCAGGACGTCACCGGGTTCTCCGTACTCGTGGAAGCGCACGGTGCGCATCGTGCCGGTCGTGGGGTGCTGGTCAGTCATCTGATCTCCTCAGTTGGCGTCAGGCTCTGGTGTGGCGGGTAAGGCAAGCCGCCTGTCAGGGGTCTCCACGAAGCTGACCTTGGCCAGCGGACTGCGCTCCACCCAGTCATCGAGGACGGCCTCGGGCCACGGACTGTCCGGGTCGCGGCGGCGGTTGAACTCGCCAACGAAGACCGCGAGGACGCGACGGCGCTCAGCCGGATCGGCGATGATCGTGGCCGTCGCCGGCAGGTCGGCGACGACGCCCTGCTTCAGATGGAAGGTGAACCTCGGCTGGGCAGCCAGATTGGCCAGCCAGCTGCGGGTTGTGGGTCCAGGGATTCCGCTCAGGTAGATCTCATCGCCCAGTCGGTAGAAGGCGATCTCCATTCGCCGCGGCTCGCCGGAGTGCCGGCCCGTGGTGGTGATGTCGATCGTGCGAGATTCGATCGTCGAGGACGCATCGATAGCCAGCGCCTGAGTGACGTCGTCTCTCATCGGGTCAACTCCTTGAGTGAGGAACCTGCTCTCTTCTTTGTGAGTTGCGTGGTTTCGGGATGCGCCACGCCGGGCAGCGATCAGGCCTCGACAGCCTCCGGCACCGCCGCAGCAGCACCCAGCTCGCGCACCCACTCCGGCTCGACAACAGCGGCCGCGGCGGCGCGGGCGGTCGCGCGCCGCCCGCGAATCGCCACCGCCAGCACCAGCACCGTCGCCCCGACGAACAGCGTGGCGGCGATGAAGGCGTGGTCCGCCCCGACCACAAACGCGGCCCGTGCGTTGGCCACCGACTGTCCGGCGATCACGCGGCCTGCCGAGCCGAACACCGACACCAGCANNTCCCGAACAGCAGCACAGGGATCAGTACGAAGAGATAGGTGCTCGACGCCGACAGCTGCGTCATCAGCAGCATCGCAAGGGTCGAGAGGCTGAAGCCCACAACCATCAGCGGCTTGCCGCCGAAACGCTCGATCAGCCGCCGGGCGCTGAGCTGGGACATCGCGAAGAGCGCCACGCTGAAGGGCAGNNAAGAAGAACATCCCGAACATGCCGGCCACGAGGAACAGCCGCGCCAAGTACGAGGCATTGCGGCTCCGGTCGGCGAACAGTCGCAGCGGTGTGATCGGCTCCGAGGCGCGCCTCTCGAGCGTGATGAACAGGCCGAGCAGCACCACTCCCGCCGCGAACGCGCCGATGGTCAGCATGTCGCCCCAGCCGTGGCTCGCCGCCCGCACGAACCCGTAGGCAAGAGAGGTGACACCGCCGGTCGAGGTCACGGCGCCCAGCACGTCGAAGTGGCCGTTGCGGCTCGGGGTCTCTGTGAGCAACCGCCGCGCCAAGGCGACCACGGCCAGGCCGATCGGCACGTTGACGAA
>PLTL01000129.1:0-770 GCA_003164475.1 Candidatus Dormiibacterota bacterium
GATCCGCCGGCTCCTGCCACGGGCCTAGGGTGGGATCCGCCGCCAGCCAGGGGTGGTTGGTAAAGCCGTACTCGTAGACGTTGTCCACCACTGGAAGGCCGGTCGACGCCCGGCGGGTGTTGAGCGCCGCGCCGAAGAGGTCGTTCGCGATCTGGGCTTGCAGGTNNACGTAGCGGATGCCGAGCTTCTCGGCCACCGACCGCGCGCTCGCCGCAGCCGGCAGTAGACCGGTCGCCAGCAACGCGTCAAATCCCTCGGCTGCCGCTCCGAGGGTGTCGAACTGCGCGGCCATCACCTCGGACGCGAGCCGGGGCAGGTCGGCCGGCGACGGCCGAGCTACTCCCTGCACCAGCGGGCGTACCGGGGGGCCGGCCAGCACCACGGCCACGCCGACCTCAGTCGGCCGCTCCGCACGATCCACCGGCACGCACATCTGCACCTCCGCGCCGAGTTCGCACAACCGCACCGCGAGTCCCACCAGCGGTTCGNNTTCGCGACTCCTATCTCCGTAGGTTGTGGTCTCGACCCGAGATTGTGCGCCACGGCCTGGGTCTTGCCGCAACTGACCGGTTCGATGTGCGCCGAAGGTGGCACCGAGTGGGTGCTTTGGGTCCTGTCCTTGCCTTCCCCTCTACCCACGTTTCCGCTGTGGGCGAAGAAGCCCTTCTGAAGCGGCGGCGCGGTGGTGGCACCGTGGGCCTAGGAGGTTTTGTCCCATTGGGGCACACGCCCTCTTGAGACGCGGGGCGAGTTCGGCTGCGGCTGGACAT
>PLTL01000129.1:783-2672 GCA_003164475.1 Candidatus Dormiibacterota bacterium
AAGTAGAACGCTGCGAACACCAAGACAATGCCAATATTCACTGCCAGCCGTTCCCAGAAGTGGTTCCTGAGGAATACGAAATCTACACCGACTATGAGGCCGACCATCACCACTAGGTAGAGCGCGACAGCTACGTTTCTCCCCATTTCAGTTAAGATCTCTTTCGCTTCTGTGTAGCCTTGCGTTCCTTCTCCGCCTTCTCCACTTCCGCCTTGGGCACTTGAAACATCGCTTTCATTGCCCGCTCGAAGTTCTCTCGTGCCTTCGGCCCTTCTTCCATTTCTGATTTCATGTGGCCTCCTACCATATCAGCGGAGTATGGGCCCCTCCTTTCTGTGTCAGGTATGTAATTACCCAAATGAGGCGCCACGACCCCCCCACCGACGCAGAGAAGACTGCCCCGGCGCAGTGCTGGAGCGGCTCCGGTCGGTCGAGCCCACCTGTTGTGGTCGATGGTGATGGTGATGGGCTTGAGGATCTACACCTGAGCCGGGAGATCAGCGCCGGGTAGCTGCCTGCCGTCCGCCTGACGCGCTCGGTCAGGGTCGCCCGGACCGACCTGGACGTCTACATGGAGGCGCGAGGGGAGGGCCGCCACAGGTCGCCGCGTCAGTGATCGCCACTACTACGGTCTTCGCCCGAGGCCGGGCTTCACTCCGCTGGACCGGACGAGCCAGTGAAGGCCACCACGTCGCGCCCGCGTCGGCCGATTCCCCGGTTCGGCCTCCTACCACCCAGCCAACGTCAGCGTCCTGGGAAGTTGCTCGTCTGGTAATGGATCTACGATGGCACCGGGACGGGCTCACCGGACCCAGCTGCATGACAATTGTCGCAGGCCCTTTGCCCGACCGGCAAGCAACCTGCCCACACCACAGAAGGAGGAGCGATCCCGATGGACATCGTCCTCATTGCCGGCCTCTGGCTCGATGGGTCCGCGTGGGAGGCGGTAGTCCCGCAGCTGCGGGCCATGGGCCATAAGGCCACGCCCGTCTCCCTACCTGGTCAGGGGGTGCCACCGGCCAAGGCGACGCTCGAGGACCAGCTTGCAACGGTGCTGGCGTCGGTTGACGCCGCCGCCACGAGCGTTCTGGTGGTCGGTCATTCGGCCGCCTGCTCCCTAGCCTGGATGGCCCCCGACGCCCGGCCGGACAGGGTGGCGCGGGTCGCCATGATCGGTGGCTTCCCCGCTGCCGATGGCGACACCTATGCCGACGGCTTCGAGCTGGTGGACGGCTTCGTGCCGTTCCCGGGGTGGGAGGCGTTCGATGGCCCGGACTCCGCCGACCTCGACGGGGAGCGGCGGCACGCGTTCGCGGCCGCCGCGATCCCGATCCCCGAAGCCGTGGCCAAAGGCGTCGTGCATCTCCGGGACCAGAGGCGGTTCGACGTACCTGTCACTCTGATCTGCCCGGAGTTCTCCCCGGCGCAGGCGCAGGAGTGGATCGACGGGGGCGAGGTGCCCGAGCTGTCCAGAGCCCGGCACCTCAGTTACGTCGACATTGACTCCGGCCACTGGCCGATGTTCAGTCGACCCACCGAGCTTGCCACCCTCTTGGCCGCAATTGCCGACGCCTGAACGGTCATCCGAAACGTCCCAAGCGGGGACCCCGTTCCGGGAGGTCCCATATATGATCCGGCCGCTCGACGCCTCCACCTGGGACGCGTTCGCGGAGTTGGTCGAACGCAACGACGGGATCTTCGGCGGGTGCTGGTGCATCGCGTACCACGCGGTGTACCAGCGGGGCCGCAGCGACCCCCGCACGTTGAAGGAGCAGCTGGTGCGCTCGGGCCGGGCCCAGGCGTCGCTGGTGTTCGACCAGCAGGAGCTCGCCCAGAGATGGTGCCAGTACGGCCCTTCGGATGAGCTTAGCCCGAATCCACCGATGAGG
>PLTL01000351.1 GCA_003164475.1 Candidatus Dormiibacterota bacterium
CGCTGATGGCGGATGTCCGCGCTGCTCTCTATGGGCAACAGCGGGCTGTCGGTGCGCGGTGAGGTCTAGGATCTCGTCATGACCGACTTCGACGCCTTCGACCCGACGCCCTCCTCTGACGTGGATAACTACGTCGCTGAGGTTATAGACCGCGCCCGCGAGATGGCGGCAAGCCACGTCGAAGAGGCACGGAGGAAGGGCCTACCGGTTCACCCCGAGGACGACGGATGGGAACGAGTCGTAATGGGCGAAACCAGGCGGATCCTCGCCACCATCAGTGCCGCTCTGACGAGGGTCGTGGACGACATCACCGCCGAGGCGAACAGGCGCTGGCCGCGCCCCACAACCTAGACCGCGCCCACTACGGGGCCTGGGGGCGCCGACTTCGCCTCCCCGGTGTGAAGGTGCACGAAACTGGCACGATCAGCGGTCACCAGAACTGGCACTGGAAGGAGCACGAAACTGGCAGGGCTCTTCCGCCTGATCGGATTGCCCGGGCGTCAAGAGACCGGGTTGACCCCCGCTCCGATCTCAGCAGGGGCGACGTGCGAGGTGATGGAGACTTTTGGTGCCAGTTTGATGCCCGATTCTCTGCCAGTTTCGCGCTCGCTCTCCTGCCAGTTTCGTGCACCTTCACACGCGAGACCGCCGTATTCCGGTCTCGATAGGTGGAGGCGGAGACGGGGGGCTCCTCCTAAAGTGATGCTTCTATGGTTTGTCAAGCAGCCCGGGCAAGTTCGCGCTCGGCGACGATGACTCGGAAGACCTCACGTGCGACGTAGCGCTTGAGGCAGCGGATGATCTCCTTCTTGGAGAGGCCCTCGGCGGTTCTGCGGGTCACGTAGTCCCTGGTCGGGTGATGCCACCGAAGGCGACCGATGACGATCGCCAGAGGGCGTTGTTGGCCTGCCTGTTGCCGCCGCGGTTGAGCCGATGGCGGCCGGTGGTCTTGCCCCAGATTCTTTCAGTCAGTAGGCGGTCGACGGTCACGGTGTCGAGCGGTGCAAGTGCAGCGGCTGCCGCGCAGGTCGGCAGCTGACTCGTATTCCGGTTTCGATGGGTGGAGGCGGAGACGCGGGCAGGCTCCTGAAGTGTCAGTTGATGCCCGTTCGCACTGACATCTTGCTGCACCTTCACACCTCAGGGACGCGGGCCGCGCCGGCGACGTGATGACCCACCTCAACAGCAGGTGGCCCTGGGCCGCTGACGCCGTCGCCACCTGCAACCGCGGCTCCCACGGCGCCATCGGGGGCGGGATGCTGGACACCATCCGCGCGGTCGAGCGGCTCACCACCAGCATGCGGGAGGGCGACGGTGGCCACCGCTGAGGCGACCACCCCCCAGGCCCTGCTCTCAGCGGCCCGCGACCTCGTCCACATCGACGATCCGGAGACCGCCGGCCTCTGGCCGCGCGCGGCCGCGCTACTCGATTGCCAGGCCCTCGAAGCTGCGATGGCCAGCCTCTGGGAGCGCTCAGCCCCCGGGCTGGAAGCGGCGACCCTCCGCTGCCAACTCCTCTGCCTCGCCGACTTCCTCCGCGACCCCGCCCTCGCCGGCCGCGTCCACCTGACCTGGGAGGGCCTCACCCGCGCCTGCCACCTCCGGGTCTACGAGCTGGCCCCCACTGCCCAGGAGCTGCTAGGCTGGCTGGAGACCGTGTGGGATCTCGCCGAGGTGGTCGCGGCGAGCGGAAACGGGGACCCCCGGCGGCGTGAGAGCGTGTGCCCACGACTCACCGCCATCGATCGAGCGCGGGGAGCGCTGTCGTCGTGACCGCATCGCGCTGCGACAGAGCGTTGTCGCCGCCCAGCGGTATCCTCTGGTCGGGTCAGGAGAGACGGCAGAGGCCTCCCAGCCGCAGGCTCAGCAACCGCGCATCCGCGCACGGTGCTCCTGGGAGAAGACCGGACCGCCATATCGTGGTGGTCAGTGCGGGGCTTGGAGCCCTGGGCAGGAGGCACGGCCATGGACAGGCGACCGTACTGGCAGGCATCGAGCGGTGATCCTCATCGGTCACGTCGGATTGAGCGGATGACGGTCGCGCTCACGCGGCTGCGCCAGATCGACGATGCCTATGTCATCTTCGAGGCTCGCTCCCGCCCGGACCGCTACATCCAGTTCGCCAACCGACGGGGAGGATCAGCCGCAGACCACGCGGAAATCTCGGTCGCGGCCCCGCTGCCCGTTCTCGCGTCCGCCGTCCCTGTCGGCACTAGCGGGCGGGCCCCTACGCTCGTCCCCTCAGACCAGGAACCGAGATGGATCTCGGTCGGACCGTTCTACGGCGAGCCCGACCATGAGCCGCTGCTCATGGAGGTCTCGTCGGGGCTCTGGCCCGGCAGCGATCCTCGCAGCCTGGCCCATGATGAGACGGTCGTCGCGGGTTTCGACGCCATAGGCCTGCGCCTCGGCGGCGGACCGCACACGTGCCTCAACTTCTGCCGTGGCAGCCTCACCGAGCCGAGCGAGATCCTCGCCCTGCTCTGCGAGGACATCCTGGTCGAAATCCTCCGCGCCGAGCCAACATACGAGCTCGTCGTCAAGCAGGGTCGATTCTCTCGGGCTAACCAGCGAGCAGTGCCGAACCTGCCCGGCGCCATATGATGAGTACCACCGGGTTGTGAGGGAGTCACCGATGCCGCGCTACCGCTTCAGCTGGGACAACCTGGCCCCTGGATTGCTTGCGGCGATCTCCGAAGCGCTCGGTTTGCAAGGTGCGACCCCGGCTGGGGTCCTGCGATCAGCCTATGGTGTCCGGCCCAGGAGTGACTTCGTCCACGATGGCTGGCCGGTGCTGCGGGACCGGTGGCTCGCTGACGACGAGCTCTCGCGCACGGTCATCATCACGAGCCTGCGCGGCTCAGGACTCGGCGCTGGTAGCAGCCCGATAGCGTCGGCGAGCGAGCAGATGAGCTACTTGCGCTCGTGCCGCAACCAGCGAAGCCTGCAGGACATCGTCCTCGCCCAGTTTCTCCTGGCAGGCGAAGCACCGGCCGCGGGCCCGGTTACTCCGATCCCATCCACGCCTCCCGTGAAAGCGACACCGCCGGCGATGGCGTCGGCATCACCAGTTGAACCGATACTGCCCAGATCGTCTGGCGAGACCGCCCGTCGACCTCCACGTCGCTCGGACCCGCCAGCGGCGAGCAAGACGGCCACGGCTACCGAGGAGGTGGCACCCGGCGTGCTCGACGACGTGTACAGAGCCCTCCAGATCGACGCACAATGGAGCCTCCGTGATCCGCGGGAGTTCCGGTGGTGGGCATATCGGCTGCGCCAGCGGGTATGGGCCGAGCCGGCCAGAGCGATCAACGACGGCCCGCTCGTGTGCATACGCTCGGAAACGGACTACGTGAAGGATGTTCCTGACCGTGATCAGACGTATGCGGTATTGGCCGCGGCCAATGAGCTCGCCACCCTATCGACGCTCTGTTTCGATCCCGATGCGCATGTCATCCGGAGCCACGCCAGCATGTATCTGCACCCCGGCAACCGCTGGATGGAGAGCCTGCTGAAGATGGCCGTCGCCCTCCAGGACGCGGAGGCGCATCTCACCGCGCGCCAGATGCCGGCGGCGCTCGGTGGCGGCGAGCCTGACATCTCGAATCATCCGAGCTCCGGCGAGAGACCGGACCTGGACGAGATGCTGAACATCCACGTCACCATGCAGGCACAGACCGAGCCATCGCCCTTCACGTCGGAGGTGTTCGATGCCGTGCTTGAGATGCAGCCACGGCCATGGCTGCTCGCCACCGGCGACGGTGCGGCACTGACAGCCGAGTTCCCCTTCGATGGCGACGTCCCAGCGGTCGCGCACGTCATGTTCGGCGAACACGCGCTCGAGCTGCTGGGAGGGCACTCTGAAGGCCGTACTGCTCTCCTCATGGCTTCGGGAACGGAGCGGAATCCGAGAGTTGGAGCGGGGCTGCTCCTGCGTCTCTGCCTTCCGCTCGACCTGGAGGCAGGCCCCGCGAGTCGCCTGGCCAACGATCTCAACCTGTTCGAGGCCAAGCAGTGGACCGATACGCATCTTCTGGGATCGTGGTGCACGAAAGGTTCCGCGATCTGGTTCCTGTGCTTCGTGCCCTCCCTGGTGGCGCGTGGTCTCCAACCCCCACAACGCGCCACCCTGATGTTCAACCTAATCATGGGGATGGCTGTCCGCGCGCGGCGGGTCAAAGAGTTCATATCCCGAAAAGGCGGTGATCCGAACGGTTGAATAGCCTTTGCCCCCAGAGGCGACCGGGCCGACCCTTGCCGCGAGTGGTGGCCGATGGACAGCCGTTCCATAAGGCTGGTTCGATGCGCCCCACCACGGGCTGGTGTGAACGTTCATGAAAACTGGCACGATCAACGAGCACGAAAACTGGCAGT
>PLTL01000337.1 GCA_003164475.1 Candidatus Dormiibacterota bacterium
CAGCCGCGATGGCCACGCCAACCACCTGCCTGATCGACAACATCGTGCCAGCGACGGGGATCTGCACTTGGGTGTCGTATGCGAGTGGAACCCCTACCGCCTCGTTGTATTCGTCAGCCATTACTCATCTCCACTTGAACGCACCCCGTACTTCTGCTCGACGGCCCGCATCCGCGCCTCAAGATGGGCTTCCTGATCGTTGGTGAGCCGCCCCGACTTGCCCTGGGCAGTCGGATGGAGACGGGCTTGGGCATTGGCGTGGCCCTGCGCCAGGACATCACTGCGGATGCGCTCGAACTCTTGATGAGCTGACGCCCTCTCTACAACGAGCCGTTGCTGATGGCCAGTGAGCGACGAGTCAGCCCCTGCCCGAACCGTGCTGGCGTACTCGGCCCGATGAGAGTCAGAGATCTGCGCGTACTCGCGCTGCTGAGTGCCGAGCCTGCTCCCAACCTCATCGTCGTGACGCCCAGCGGCAACCTCATCGGCGTAAGCCACCTGCTGCTGGTGGTGGGCTTCAGATTCGGCAAGGGACCCCTCGTGTTGCTGCCCAAGCGTGGCGTCAAGGTTCTGTAAGCGGCTATCGATATGAGAGTTGAGCTGACGCCCCGCGGTGGTGTGCTCCCCGTACTCCGTGGCAAACTCCGAGTGGCTCATCGAGCCCATGCCAGCGTGATAACCACGCTGAGCACCAAGGATCAGGCTCCGGGGTCGACCCTCAGCGCCAGGCCGCAAGGCACCCTTGGCGGCCCCAGCGACGGTTGAGAGCCCAACGCCGACCATGTCTGCCGAAACGTTGTGACGCGGAAAGAGGAAGCCGGCCATACCTCGGCGACCAGCGCTCCAGCCACCATTCCCCGCGCCGCCACCACCACCGCCGTGGGCCGTCGACGTTCGCCGGCCGAGGNNATCCCAGCTCCGCTAACCGTGCCGCTCTCCGCTGCCTTGACAGCCTTGGTCGTAAAGAGGAGGCCAGCGTCCATCAAGAGGATGGCGGTCAGGATCTTCAATGGTCCCTGGCCGGGCGTGCTGATTGCGAGGGAGAGAGTGATCGCAAATCCGGCTCCGCCGATGATCTGGGCCACCAGTGCGCCAAGGACGGTGCCAAGCCACCAGCGGAAAAAGGCGTTGTGCGGGTCATAGGCGGCAATCGGGAGGGCGATCGGCATGAAGGTGAGGCCGAAGATCAGCATGACCGTCCGCATGGTCATGAGGATCACCAGATAGAGGATGAGGCAGAGCATCGAGATGCCAAAGACGACGACGAGGCTGACCATGGGAATCGCAGCGCCACTGAGAAAGGAGGCGATGGCAACCAGGATGTCCGTCTCGAAGGCACTGGCCAGCGTAGAGGTCACATGGCCCAGCGTGAAGGTGGTGAGCAGTCCGCCAGTTATCGCTCCTCCCAGTTGAGAGAAGGCGTCCGACGCATACCCAAAGAGGTGATAGCCGATGTTGGTCCCGGGGGCCAGTAGCAACGCCAAGATCAGGTAGCGTGGCATCACGTCGTAGATGGCCATGCTCGGCGCTACCTGGTCGTTCTTCATCAACGTGAAGTAACGGGCCGCCGTGGCGATCGAGAGGACCCCCAGGGCCAGGGGCGCCATGATGGCGTACATATGGGGCACGATCCCGAGGGATGTCGGATCGAGCTTCCCGGTCAGGGTTTGAAACAGGAACCCTAGGGGCGTGGTGGCATGGGTCGGGTTCCCCATGAAGGTGTTGAAGAACCATGACCAGACGGTCGCCAGAGGGTCTGTGGCTAGGTGGAAGAGCCCTCCGATGATCTTTCCGAGGTCACCAAGCCACGAGAACACGGACCCTTACTCCTTCAACCTGCCGATTCAGACTTCGCCAAAGACGAGAGGGGCGTCCAAGCCCGAGAGCCCGACACCCCTCTCGTCGGCACCACCCCCACGGGCCTTAGACGCCGAGACCCATCATTCCGGCGATCGCCAGCCACCCAATCCAGCCGACAGCTGCTTCGATGATCAGAAGGAAGTGAGACTCGCTGTTGGGGAACTTCTTGATCGCGTGGTAAGTGATGGCGATCGGAATGAGCGCCGTGAACCATCCACCGATCGTGGTGATGAAGCTGGTCGCACAGCTGGGCGGGGCGGTTGACGTGCAGGCCGCCACCGCCATTACGAAGTGCGGCACAATCGAGGCCGCCGCCAGGACAACGTGCATCTCATTTACCTCTGGTCGAGATGGCCTATCTGATGCCCGGACCTGGGGCCAATCCCTCAGTCCGCCTCTTGGTCGCGAACGGGGTTACCGGGAGAGCCGGGCTCGTGGGATACGGAACGAAAGCGGCCTTGGCCTCGGGCGTGAGGGGTCCTTCTGCGGCGTCCGCGGGGAGGTCCTTCAGTCGGATGGTGTAGATCGCTTCCGATGTATCGAGGTGAGCCATGGCCTAACCGTAGCGAACTGTGAGTGACATAGTCGCGACAGTGTTCTTCGGCTTGCGATCTCGGCCGGGCAGCGGAATCCCCTGGTGGTCGCCAGAAGGGGTAGGCGGCTGGGAGGGGCTGGCCGACGCCCCTGCCGCTAAAGGAGGCGCATGGACCTCGTAGGCAGCAAGTCGGAAAGCTGGCACGCGCTCATGCCGGCGCTGGAGATCGGCTCGGGCCTGAACGATGTCGGGCCAGTCTTTGACGTCGGGCCCGGGCCGAACGTGCTTGACCTGGGGTCCCTTGGCAAGCGCGTCACCAATACGGGTGCGGCCCTTGTCTCCAGCTTCATCGGCGTCGAAGGCCAGCAGGACCTTCGTCGTGCTTGGCAGCGCAGCGAGGCGATCGATCGACCGTGGATGCTGCAGCCCTCCCAACGCGACCGCGGGGGCGCCGCAGAGGTAGGTAAGGGCGATCGCGTCCAGCGCTCCCTCGGTGACTGCCAGGCACTCGGCAGAGAGAGCGGCTTCATTGAAGAGGCCCAACGGCCAACGGCGCTCACTTTTCGTGTAGAGGTAGCGGCGATGAGGCGGAGTGTCGGCGTCCACCGCACGGCCGCAAAGGGCACTGGTACGGCCCTGCCAGGAGAATGGCATGACGACTCGCCCTCGCATCACATCAGCGCCCGCCCAGGCGCCGTCGGCATGAACCAGACCAGCATCAGCGAGCTCGGCCAGAGTGACTTTCTCGCCTCCAAGGCCCACTCGCCCTAGCAGAAAGCGGCCTCCGGGGGCCCAGCCACAACCCGCATCGGGTAGCCCTCTCTTACGCATGTAGCGCATGGCCGGTGATCCCGGGAGGAGCTTGCGGTATTCATCCATAGCCCAGCCCAGAAGCGACGCTTGCCGTGACGGGACCACCTCGGCTGCCTTCGGGCTAAAGGCTTGACGGATAGGAAGTGGAGCTGGTCCAGATGCAGCTGCTCCCCTCCCGAGGACTCGCCTCTCGCGAAGAGCGCTAGTCGTCTCCTCCTTCGGGCACCCTCCAAAGCAGTGCCAGACCGCTCCGCCATCCTGGCCTGGCTTCACCGAAAACGACGGAGACGGATCGGTGTGGGCTGGGCAATGAGTCAGGCCCCGTCCGTTGCGAGCGCTTTGGTGACAAGGGCAGGATCCCCGCCCACACTCCAGCGCCTCCAGTAGCTCCCCAGAGTTGACGGGAGTGAACGATCGCTGAAGTGCCATACGGGAAATATGACACGCGAACGATGACAAATTAGAGACAGTGCGCCACTGAGCTATCACTTATGGGAAGCGTGGGAGTAGGCTAGTCGTAGCTAACTGGTTGTCGAGATCAACGCGAGAGGAGTCCGCATGAGGATCTTGGCCGCGTTTGGGGACTTCTTCGTCCGACTCACGGACCTCCCTATTTTGGAACTTCCCTGAACCCAGGGTGTCTGGCAGTGATCCGCCTCGGGCGTGCGGTCGGATCCCGGGGAGAAGCCCATCTTGGCGTCAGTGGTAGTCGAGGGGACACAGGCGTAGGGTCGACCCCGGCAGTGCTGAAGCGGTGCTCAAGCGGCAGACTCCCCGCGGCGATAGACTCTCCAACCGAAAGACTGATAGTGACCTCTCCTAGGTCCGCAGCTGCCCGTAGGGCCACTCTATGCTCCCTGCTACCGGCAGCAAACTGATTACTCTCTTGTAAAGCCTGTGCGAAGGCGGCCTTCAGAGGCCTTGTCAACCAAGGTCCGGACCTTGTCGCTTCCGTCCTCGGTCTTGAGATAAGGCCGAAGTACGCGCCGGGCATCGCGAGGGCTCAGCCCGGGAAGGTCGAGATTCGTAACCGCCCGGGTGACCTCCACCACGTGCTCGTCCGGGAGCATGTCCTGGGTGAGCAGGTAGCGAGGACGGCCGAGCTTGGCGTTCCGGATCGGCCCGAACGCCCCTGTCAGTAGGTCGCCCTGGGCCGCCCCCTCAGTTACCCGCCGAACCCGGTGCTGGCGCTCGCGGATGACCTCAGCCGGCTCCTGGAGCTCGTCCACGATGTCGACCACGTCGGGGATCCGACGAGCGCTGCGAATCTCAGCCTGGCAAGCTCCCATCGCGGCGAATAGCGCGTCTTGGACGTTGCGGCTATCCGGCTTGGCTATCGCCTTCTTCAAGACCCGGCCATACTCGGCGAGAGACGGCACTGGCAGCTCGCGCAACTTGTCAAGGAACACTGGGGTCTGGTCGTCTCTCTCTTCGAGGCGAACCTGCTCCTCAAACGCTCCGAGCATCGCATCCAGAGTTGGGAGAAGCCCGATCGCCCTAATCGAAGCACCCAACTCCTTTCGGGTAATCGAACGCCCATCGGGGGCACCGGCAGTATCGGTGAGTTCCGGCTCGCTATGCTCNNTATCGGTGAGTTCCGGCTCGCTACGCTCCAGAGCCTCGATGACTTCCTCCTCATCCCGGTGCAGTTCTTGACGAGCGGCCCGGAGGCCCTCGGCTCGCTCTGCCGAAAGCCCGGCCCTCGCACGGGTCAACTCAGTCCATTGAATGGGTGGCTTACCCAGAGCCTCACGGGTCAAATTGATCTGCTGGCGAACAGAGGCCCCGCTGACCCATGAGGAACTTGCGGCCCGAGCCTTCTCGGACCCCACGTCTCCCGCCGTACCCAGCCGATGGAGCGCGACCTCGACATAGGTGTCGGTGACGGTGACGACCCGGCCCACGGCTCCTCGCCGGGAGTCCGTGAAGTACCACTGGTCCTTGAGGTAGCCCAGGGCGGGGCCGGTTGCAGCGGCGCGAGTTACAACTGGCACGGGGCCACCATAGCCCGAAATCTGTGACATGGATGCGTCAATCCGATGGATAGGGCATAGCGAACGCTAAGCTAGGGGGTAGCGATCAGGCCAGGCTTGAGGCGACCCGGGCCCGAGGCCCGCGGGGCCTCAGCCGAAGGCCGGCGCTCGACACCTCGCTTTGCATCAGGCGCCGCAGCTCCACACCGCCTTCCTCTCGCTTCTCGGCGCGCTCCAGGACCGCCTCAGCGACGGGCCTGGTCAGTCTCGTGACGTGGGGCTGCATCAGCCGCTCCCAGTCCACCTTGCCCAGAGGCTCGTCGTTCGCGTCGAGCCCGTACTGGTCGACCATGTTTCTGACCCAGGTCGCTGTGGCATGGCGGCAGAGCCGACTCGAGACGTCTCGCAGGAGAACTTCGGAGCTAGACCAAACGCCTACTACCTCCAGCCGCCGCCGGCGCTGGCTGTCCGCGTAGAAGCGCTGACCGACCAGATAGGCCAGGGGATGCCACGTGGCGGCGATGAGTTCAGGCTCCCGAACCGGGTTGACCGGGAGGGGAGCCGGCTCTAGATGGTGCCTTACCGCACGGGGCATGTCGGACCTCCTCCGGCTACGGGCTTCATGGTCCTGATTCCTACACCAGTCCCCGCTTCGGGAAAATCCTTCCGGCCGTTGACGGGCGCTTGGCGGTCCTCCAGCCACCAAGCCTTGGGCCCGCAGAGCCGTCTCACTTCCTCGATAACCGCTGCATCGTCCCGAACTCGGGTGCGAGCCGGCAAAGGGATAGGGGTTGACGCGCCCTGGCGGTGCAACACCACCGGCATGGGCCCAGGGTTCTAGCCACCAGGTCCTGAATCTGGTTCAGCACCAGAGCATCGGCCGGACAGTTGCTATGAACCACGGTCTTGGGCCGAAGGAGGGCGGCACTGGGGTTGTCGAGCGAGAAGACGCGACTGGCGACGCAGGTCATCACCTGCTCAGCCCCCTCCTCTACCTCGTCGTCCATCTCTCGCTCGCTCCCGCCTCAACACGGCCCGCTGCCACCACCAGGTGGCCAGGGAGAAGCGCTGGCGCCGAGTCGGCGAACGCCTTGGGAGGGACACCAATCGGCAGGAACCGGTCTGATCCTCGATCGTGGCCAAAGCCACGTCCAGACCCGCCTTCGTGCGTAGTTGCTGGATGTCGATCATCACACTGCCCACCGGAGGTTCCTGTAGCCCACCTCGTTTTCGACGATGCGCACCAAGCGGGAGCCGTCCTGATCGAAGTCCTTATCCTGGTCAAGCATCCCGCGAGCAGCGATATGGACCTCACAGCCAATGATCGACTTTAATCCCGGCCTTCGCCGCCTCGGTAACCAGGGGAACCGCTCCAGAGAGCGTGCCGTGGACTGTGAGCGCGATCGTGAGCATCCCCCACTCCTTGGCGTGCCCGACGAGCTGAGCTACACGAGAGAGCCCGCCGCGCAAGGAGTGGTCCGAGTGCGTGTGTAGGTGCACAACTTCGGACATGCCACTCTTGAGCCTAGGTCAGATTCCGTGACATAGACGTGTCAATGCGGCCCGTCCCGAGGGAAGAGGCGCGAGGCCTCCTCTCAGAACGGGATGTCGTCTGGGTCAACGTCCCCTGCGGCATCGTCCCCAGTACCGGTGGGTGCGCGAGCCACCGCTGCGCCGGCTTGGGCCTTGCCGTTCNNTTCCCTCCCGGTCCGCTAGGCAATCCCTGGGCGAACGCCTGCGATGAAGATGGAGCCCGGCGAGTAGCGGGCTGATCGGCTGGCTGGCCCTCCGCAGCCCCTCCAGCGTTCTTGGAGTCGAGGAACTGGATGTCGGTGCAGTTCACCTCGGTCCGGTAGCGCTTCTGTCCGTCCTGGCCATCCCAGGATCGGGTCTGGAGCCTTCCCTCGATGTAGGCCAAAGACCCCTTCCGAAGGTACTGTCCGGCGAGTTCAGCCAGCTTGCGCTGCCCGATGTTCCAAACGACCACGTCGTGGTAGTCAGTGAACTCGCGCCGCTCGCCGTCCGGAGAGGTCCCATATCGATTGGTCGCGATCCGAAGTTGGGTCACCGGCTGCCCGCTTGGGAGGTAGCGCATCTCGGGGTCGGCCGTGCAGCGCCCAATGAGCATCACCCGGTTCAAACTGCCAGCCATCGTGTCCTCCTTCAAAAGGTGGTTTCTCTGCCGCCTAAGAGAGACGGTACGGCAGGGTGCGCCAAGCTAGAATCCGCCCTTCTTTAGTTTACTGCTACCTATCCCTAGCTAACGAGAAAGTCAGTGGCCTGGTGCAGGAGGCGGTATCTCCATCCATTCAGGGAGCTGAGCCCAGGAGCAGCCCGGGCAACCTGCGGCTGGATGCGTCTTGTGCTTCCCGTCGAGGTGGTCCAGCGCCAGTTCGCCAGTCCGCAAGCATCGAGAGGCCTGCGACTCTGACGACCCACTATTGGCTTCNNCCCGGCTCGGCGAGCCACGGCCGGTAGTTCCCGTGGCACCAGTCCCCTAGCGATGCCCTCTACGATCCGAAGCTGGCCCTGCACGGCCAGTACCCAGAGGTGATGGTGAATGGTGGACGTAGAGGTCAGCCCGAGAGCCTTGGCGAGTTCCTGCCTGGTTGGCGGATACCCCTTCGACCTCTGATGGGCCTCGATCTCGGCGAGGAGCCGCGTCCGCACCACCGGGCCGCTCCACCGCCTGGTTGGTGCGTTCGCTGCCATTAGGGTATAGCCTAGCGCCCTATGTAGCCTTAGTGAATGGAGGTCTTGACCCCGTG
>PLTL01000117.1 GCA_003164475.1 Candidatus Dormiibacterota bacterium
GTCATTTCACAGACGGACCACTAGCTGCCGTCCCGGGCAGTCGCAACCCGGCGCCGCCGGGTGGTACCGATCGCCACACCTGCCCCGAGCAGAGCGAGGCCCCCCAGGCCCAGTAGGAGGCCTCCCCCGAAGCCGGACGGTCCGCCCGCCCCGGTCACAGGAACGGGAGTGGTGGAACAGGCCGGCGCGTTGATCGTGTCGTCTATGAGGGTCACTCCACCGGTTCGGGCCAATACCCGCCCGTTCACGGTGACCCCAGAGCCTAGCGTGATCGAGGTCAACGCCATGACGGTCCCCACGAACGTAGGGCCGTTCAGGGTCGCCGAGCTACCCACCTGCCAGAACACGTTGCAAGCCGAGGCCCCACCGATCAGGCTAACCGTGCTGCTCGTCCCGGTGATCAGGGTGGCTCCCGTTTGGAAGATGAACACCGCGTTGGGATCGCCGCCCCCGTTCAGGGTGAGCGCGCCGTTCAGACCCAGCGCTCCATCTGAGCTCGTGCCGTACACCCCCAGGCCCAGGGTGAGCCCGGTGAGGTCGGCGCCCTCCTGGGTCGGCGGACCCTCCCCCGCCGCCTGGGTGTACGCCGTAGTCAGATCGTTTTGGGCCCCCAGCGCAACGCTATCAGCGGCGTAGGTGGTTGATGGAGGCTCGACGATGCCCGGTGGAAAGCCAGTGACGGCCGAACCAGAGTTGACGCCCAAGTCCCCGGAGATGGTCGAGGGGCCCGTGTTGGTGACCGTGGTGCCCGCCAAGACTGCGAAGGGTGTGGCCGTCCCCAGGTTCACCGTGGTCGCTGCCGCCACACTCGCTGCCCCGACGGCCGCCCAGATGGCAACAGCCCCCAGCCCTAGTACCGCCGCATACCAACGGGGCGGGCCGCCTCCCCCACGCGAGGCCGAACAGTGTGGGTGCGAGATGGACATGTGTCGCCTCCTGGAACGGGGCTCGGCTCGGACCGACCTGCGGATCTCCGCCGCCAGACTCACTACGAACGTCTGAACGGCGCTGTCAGTCCGCTACCGTTCCGTTGTTGTTGCGACCTAGTAACCATCCCGGGTTCGTTCTAGACTGGGGCTGGTTCACCGACCGACGCCAGACTTGCTTGGGCGAGTGCTTGGAAGCTACTCGGAGCGGCACCGACGGGCACGAAAACCGTCTCCTTTCTCTGCTTCCCACCGCCGATAGGGACAGACTCCTATCGAAGCTGGCCCTTGTCTTCCTCAATGTCAAGACGGTGCTCTTCGAGCCTGGCCAGGTAGTCGATACCGTCTACTTTCCGCTGGACGGCGTGATCGCGCTGGTCACACCACTTGAGGACGGGGCCATAGTCGAGGTGGCCACGGTGGGCAACGAGGGCGTCGTCGGTGTCCCTGCGGCCCTCGGTGGCAGCCTGGCGGTCCGCGCCATCTCTCAGGTCGCGGGGCGATGCCTGACCCTTGAGACTGGAGCGTTCGTGAACGAACTGACGGGTGGGGGCCCGCTCGTCCGGATCGTGGAGAGCTACGTGCAGGCCCTGTTCGGGCAGATCGCCCGGGCTGCCGCGTGCAACCGGCTTCATACCAACGAGGAACGTCTCAGCCGGTGGCTTCTGATGAGCCACGACCGTGTGGGCACCGACCGGTTCGGGATCACCCAGGAGTTCCTCGCTCAGATGCTCGGCTCGCGCCGGGCGACAGTGACTCTTTCCGTGGGCATGCTTCAGAAGGCTGGCTTTATCAAGTACCACCGGGGTCATGTGGAAATCGTTGACCGCCAAGGCCTGGAGAGTGTCGCCTGCGAGTGCTACGGGGTCATCCGGTGTGAGCTGGATCGCGTCACAGCTTCCGGGCCTCGATGACTTCGCGGGGACGCAACCGTCACTCCAGCGAGTTCCTTACTGGCTAGGCTTCGCTGCACCAGGGCCCCCTTTGGGTCGGGCCGGCAGGGGACTGCTCCGATAAGGGCAGGAAGTAGCCCCAGGGGCCGTCGGTTGGCAGCTTGGGTGGTCGGTGTAGGTCCGGCAAGAGGGGTCGGGACGGGCACGGCTCGGGCCCAGGCATGTCCTGGAGCCGGACGGGGGCCAGCCGGCGGGAGCTCGGGCCCCGGCAACGGTCGCTAGCACTTGACTCGGGACTGTAGGGTCGAGAGGTCGTGACGTCCAGGCTGAAGCAGGCCTGGGTCGCTCGGTCCGGGTCGCTAGGATCAATCTGGACGTCTACACCGACGCTAGGCGAGGGGGCGCTAAAGGCAGATTCAAGGGATCGGCGTCAGTAGGCGTTGAGTAGCGAGATGGATAGTTAGGCTCTGCTATCGATCTCAACGGATAGGGTCAGGCTAGAGCCACTGACACCTGGGAAGTAATTGGGCGGGGCCACGCAGCGCCCCCGGCAAGGAGCTGTTGGATGGCATCGCTGGCCCGACCGGTCGGATTGGGGCTCGCCTCCCATGGTGGCCTTCGCGATGCCGTCCGCTTTGCCGGGCGCGCCGACGCCGCCGGCCTGGACTCGGTGTGGTTCCACGAGTCCTACTTCGAGCGCGACGCGATGACCTTTGCCTCGGTCGCGGCAGCCGAGGTGACCCGGGCCAAGCTGGGACTGGGCGCGATCAACCCCAGCACCCGCCACCCAGTGCTGATCGCCATGAGCGTCAGCGCCCTTGACGACCTCGCCCCCGGGCGGGTGCTCCTGGCGCTGGGCACGGGCCTGCCGCTGCGCCTGGCCCAGATGGGGATCCCCTACCAGCCGGACGAGGCGATCGCTCACGTCGAGCGGACCATCGCCGAGCTGCGCCAGCTCTGGCGCGGGGAGCGGCTCCCTGCCGGTGCGCCCGGCATCCCGGAGCTGGAGCCGATGTTCCCCCCGCCCCACCGGGTCCCAATCTGGGTGGCGGGCTATCGGCGCGCCTTCCACGAGCTCGCCGGTCGGGTGGCTGACGGCTACCTCGCGCGGCCGGCCGAGCCGGTCCAGGCGGTGGCGCGGGCGGTGGGCCGGATCGAGGCCGCCGCCGGGGCCGCGGGTCGGCCGGCCGGCTCGGTGGAGGTGGGCGGATATCTCCTCTCCCTGGTCGACTCGAGCCGGCGGGCGGCGCTGGACCGCGCCAAGCGCGAGCCCTTCGTGATCTACATGCTGGCGGTGCAGTCGGACGCCACCATGCGCCAGGCCGGTCTCGACCCCGCCATCCGCCAAGCCGTGGCCGCAGCCTGGCGGGCCGAGGACTACCACCGGGCAGCGGAGCTGATACCCGACGACGTGGTGGACGCATTTCTGCTCTGCGGCACCCGCGAGGACGTCGCCGCCGGGGCGGAGCGGTTCCGCGAGGCCGGGATGACCCTCCCCATCCTGCAGCCGGTGCTGCAGGAGACGGAGCAGGTGGCGGCGGTGGTGGAGGCGGCCGTGCTCTACGGGTCCGCCAATACCGCGGCGCCGGCCTGGGGGACCAAGCCTCGTGACCATGCGGCCGACAGCGGCGTGGGCCTGGCACGGCGGGCAAGGGGATGGATGGAGATCATCCGACCCTTCAGCCTCACCGCCTCGGTGGTCCCGGTCTCGGCTGCCGGCGCACTCGCCGCGGCCGCCCATCGCTTCTCCTGGCCCCTGTTCCTGATGGCGCTGGCGGCGGGCGTGCTGCTCCAGGTGGGGACCAACGTGACCAACGAGATCTATGACGTTCGCAGGGGGCTGGACGAGATCACTACTCCCAATGCCAGCCAGGCCCTGGTGACCGGTCGAGTGCACGAGCGGGCGGCCTTCCTCCTGTCCGGGCTGGCCTTCGCCGCCGTGGCCGTGATCGGAGCGGCGTTGATCGTCATCCGGGGCTGGCCTGTGGCGGTGATCGGGATCGTGGGCCTCATCGGCGGGTGGGGCTACACCGCCCCGCCCCTCCAGTACAAGTACCGGGCGGCCGGGCTGCCTCTGGTCTTCCTCCTGATGGGACCGCTGATGGTCCTGGGAGGCTACTTCGCAGTGACCGGTCGCCTCTCGGTCGCCGCCGCCGTGGCCAGCCTCCCGATCGGGATGCTGGTCGCCGCCATCCTCCAGGGGAACGAGTGGCGCGACATCGCCGACGACGCCCGGGCGGGGATCAGCACCATCTCGATCAAGGCCGGACGCCGGGTGGCCCACAGCCTGTATGTGGCCCTGCTGGTGGGGGCCTTCCTGACCCTGGCGGTGGCGGTGGCGGTGGGACTGCTGCCCCGACTCAGCCTGCTGGCGCTGCTGTCCCTGCCGCTCCTGGTGAGGGCGCTCAGAGCCTCGGAGTTGGGCGCCTCGGGGCAGCAGCGATCGATCGCCATGATCGACCTGCAGACTGCCCAGCTCCACGCCAGCTTCGGGCTGCTCATGGTAGCCGGGATCGCCATCAGCGCCGCCTGGCACCCGGGCGGCTGAACAGGGCGACGGTGGGACCTCGGAGTCGTTTGCGGCCACCCCTGATGGCAGCGACCACAGTTCTCGCTTATGCCGCCTTCGCGGCCACCTTCCGCGGTCCCCGGCCCCGTTTCTGGCAGCGGATGACCGCCACCGCGATGACCCTGGGGTCCACCGCGGTCCTGCTCGACCCTGAATTGCGTTCCGGCCGTCCCCGCCAGCGTGACCTGGTGCTGGGCGCGGCCATCGCAGCCGGGCTCTACGGCGCCTTCGCGCTCGGCGATCGCGCGGCCCGGGTCGTGATGCCCTCCGGGGCCGAAGACATCGCGCAGATCTACGAGCTCCGTCAGCTTCGGCCCCGGGCCGAGCTGGCGCTGCGCCTGGCCCTGGTGATCGCACCCGCCGAGGAGCTCTACTGGCGGGGCCTGCTTCAGTCCGAGCTGACCCGCCGATGCGGGCGCATCCGAGCGGCCGCGATTTCAGCCGCTCTGTACGGTGGCGCCCACATCTGCACCAGAAATCCCACCCTGGTGGGGGCCGCCGCGGTCGCCGGGGCCGGCTGGTCCGGGCTGGCGGCAGCGGGGGTGCCCATGGCGGCCCTGATCACCAGCCACGCCATTTGGGACGTCTGGATCTTCCTGGTTCGCCCCACCGACAGACCGCACTGAGACCCGCAGGCCAGGCCAGCTATTCCATCGACCCGGGGACGGGGGACATCGGTGCTGGCCGAGTGCCGGTGGTATCCCACCACCGCTGCGCGGGCTACCGCAGACAGCTGGCCAGCAGGCGGAGCCGGCGGGCGCGCCGGTGGGGAAGATCGACCGCCTGACCAGCGGCTGACCCACCCTTGTCCCGACGTGAGCCTCTATCGCAGCTCCCCTACCCCGAGGCGGCAGCACCGAGGTGGGATGTCGCGGTCGTCAGAGCCACCACCACTCTCCGCATCAGTCCCTGCGCATCCCTGCCGACCTGAGCCAGGACCGGGTTGTCGATGAGCCCCAGCAGCACCACTGGATCCACCAGCTCGACCCGCGTCCCCCCTTCGACCTCGCGAACAACGACCTTGCAGGGAAGGAGCAAGCCGACGGTCGGATCCGCCATGACGGCGCGGTGGGCAAGCACTGGGCTGCAGGCGCCAAGGATCCGAAACCCAGGCATCTCGACTTCGAGTTTGGCGCGCAGCGTCGCCTGCAGGTCGATCTCGGTCACCACGCCAAATCCCTCGGCGCCGAGCGCTTCCCGCACCCATGCCCCGGTGGTGGCCAGGTCACCGGCTACATCCGCAGTGAACCCCAGAGCGGGGGGCGGAGCCATCACGCGCTGACCATTTCGAGCGCCCCATCGATCCCGTCCGGCCAGGCGGCGACAGTCAGGGCAACCGCCGGGTCGCCCAATCCCCCGCGGCCCTGGAACCTGAGGAGCTCGGGAATGGTCGTCAGTCCGCAGGCTCCGGTGAGCCCAGACGTCTGGTCTGCGCTCACCCTCAGGCGCGCCAAGCACCCAACTGAGGGGACTCCCGGATCCGCGGCGCCTGCGGTCAACTCGGCGCCCCAATTCCCGAACGGTTGTGCCACCGCCCCTGTCCTCGTCGGAGTCACCTCGTCGCCTCCAATGGCCCGCCGCCAGGGCATGCCCTATCACACGCCCACCGCCGCCGATCCCTTGTGCTCCGGCGTCGACCGGCCCAGCGGATCCCGCGTCCAACCGCCTGGCGCAGATCGCCAGTCTCGACCTGGAGACTGCGCTGGCAGGACGAGGGCATCGGGCCGACCCCAAACTCACCCGGCCGACCCCCGGATGTAACCGGGATCCCGCTGACGCTTCCCCCGACTGCGTGCGTCGGGGCGCCGCACTCAAGCCCCGCGGCCGCCGCGGCCGCGACTTGCGCATGAACCAATCCATGAGGGCCTCGGAGAAGCAGGCCGGCGCGGGTCAGCTGCGCAGCGACACCAATGCGTGCGGCGCCGCATTCACCTGTTGCACCTGGGACCGCCCGAGCCTGGCGTCGGCCCGACCGTCCCTCAGGCTCGACGCCACGATGACATTGCCAGCGCGGTCCAGGGCAAACCTGGCGGCCGCGAACTGGAGCACTGTCTCATCGCCGTCACGGCCCTCATGGACCGTCCGCTGCAGACCGCGGATCTGTCCCTCGATCCGCCGCAGCCGCGCCCTGACGCGGGCTCTGTCCTTCTAGGTGACGGCCTCGGGCTTCACGGACCGACCACCGGGCCGCCGGAGGCGCCCCGGAACTCGCAGAAGGCGGCATAGGCCCTCGGACCGTACACCGTTGCCGGGCCTCCGCCCATGAGAAAGGTCACACCGATGGCCTCGGCAGCCTCCTCTCGAGTGGCGCCCGCCCTCGCGGCGGACTGGGCGTGCGATGCGATGCAGCCGTCGCACTGCTTGATCACCGCGATCGCAAAGGCCATCAGCTCCTTGGTCTTGGCGTCCAGGGCCCCGGGGGCCAAGCACCCGCGCTGGAGCGCCCGAAAGCCTGTGTAGGCCTCGGGAATCTGCTGGTGAAGCTCGCGGTTGAGGGGACCGAGTCGATCAAGAACCGCCTTGCCGTGATCAGAGTTTATCACCCAACGATTATACCCACGGGGGTATCCGGAGCGCAAGCCAGGCCCCGGTCTAGTGTCCTGTACCGGAGATAACT
>PLTL01000392.1:0-795 GCA_003164475.1 Candidatus Dormiibacterota bacterium
ATCTTGCCCCGGAGCGGCAGGATCGCCTGATAGCGCCGATCCCGGCCGCCCTTGGCAGTGCCACCGGCGCTCTCCCCCTCGACGATGAAGAGCTCACAGAGGTCGGGGTCCCGCTCCGAACAGTCGGCCAGCTTGCCGGGCAGGGTGGCAGATTCCAGCAGGGACTTTCGCTGCACCAATTCGCGAGCCCGCACTGCGGCCGCCCTGGCCCTGGCCGCGGTCAGCGACTTCTCCACGATCCGCTTGGCGTCGCCGGGGTTCTCTTCCAGGTACTGGCTGAGCGCCTCCGAGACCACCGTGGACACCTGGCCGGTGATCTCCGAGTTGCCCAGTTTGGTCTTGGTCTGNNAGCTTGACGCTGAGCACCGCGGTTAGGCCCTCGCGGACGTCCTCACCGGAGAGGTTCTGGTCTCCCTCCTTGAGGATCGCCGCCTTGCGTGCGTAGCGGTTGAGGGTGGCGGTGAGAGCTGTCCTGAACCCGGTCAGGTGGCTGCCGCCCTCCACGGTGTTGATGTTGTTGGCATAGGCGAGGACATGCTCAGCGAAGCCGCTGTTGTACTGGATCGAGACCTCCACGGTGCTGCCCTCGATCTCCCGCTCCGCGTACATCGGTCGAGCCTGGACCGCGCCCTTGCCCCGGTTGAGGTGGCGCACGAAGGCCTCGATCCCACCCTCGAAGTAGAAGTTGGACTCGACCACCGGCGTGACCCGCTCGTCCACCAGTCGGAAGAGCACCCTCTTGTTGAGGAAGGCGAGTTCACGGAGGCGGGTGGCGATGGTCTCCCGATTGAGCTC
>PLTL01000392.1:876-4282 GCA_003164475.1 Candidatus Dormiibacterota bacterium
GAGACCTTGTAGCCACCGCCACCGAACTTGCCGCCAGCATGGAGCTTGGTCATCACCACCTCCAGCGCCGGCCGTCCAGTGGGCTGGTGGATGTCGACGGGGATGCCCCGTCCGTTGTCGGTCACCAGGCAGGAGCCGTCCGGCGAGAGGTGGACGTCGACCTCATCGCACTCCCCGGCCAAGGCCTCGTCAACCGAGTTGTCGATTATCTCGTAGACGAGATGGTGGAGCCCGTGGACATCGGTGGACCCGATGTACATCCCCGGCCGGCGCCGGACCGGCTCCAGGCCCTCCAGTACCTGGATCTGCTCGGCCGAGTACCCGTTTCCCTGGGCCTTGCGACCGTTGGAGCGGGTGCGGGCGCCTTTGGGCGCCGGCGGTTCAGCCTCGGACTGGATCGGCAGCCACAACTCGGGGCCGGGCTCTGCCAAAGAAATCTCCTCTTAGGGAAGTGAGCAGCGCCGGGGGCACTGCCGGGGCGCTCGCCCATCACGGGAGGCGCGGTTCCCGGACCTCAGCCGTACGGAAGCCACACCCAATTTTAGCAGTCCGAAGGGCCTCTTCCGAAGGGGCGCCGGGGCCTGACCCGAAGGTCAGTTGTACGGCCGGAGCCGATTCGCGCTATCTTTCGTCTGGCATGGCGGCCGGCCGCAGCTGCGGCCGGGCCTGCCGGAAGCAGGCCTCGTGCTTGAGGCTTCGGCCTCACACCAGGAGACCGGTACAGCTCAGCCTGTTCCAGGCTAGTTCCCAACAGACGTTTAGCTCCGGAGGAAGTGGCGCCCTGACGCCCCCCAACCTGACTCTCCAGCACCTCCATCTGGTCGTGCTCGAGGGAAGCGAAGCGATGTCGTTCCTGGAGGCCCTGAACGGCCAGGGGAACGGTGGTGCCCGCGAGCACTTCGCCGCTCAGATCGGCAAGCTGGACGACTTCGCGGCGATCGCCGGCCCGGGAGACCCTCCCTCAGTGACGCTGCTGCTGCCCGGCCTCGACGTGACCTGCACCCCGATCCGGCCTCCTCGGGCAGCTCAGGAGCGGACCGCTCTTCGGGTCGACAGCGTCCGCCCGGCCCCTGCGGACCGGGCTGACCTGGGCAACCGAGTCCTCCGCGTTCGTTGCCGGGAGCCACTGGTGAGCGCGGGCGACGGCATCGTCAGCGACACGTTCCACCTGCTGAACCTGGCCAAGCTGGCCCGCGGATCGAAGGAGCCCGATCCGATCCTCCTCCAGACCCTGGCCCTGGTGGATGGGTTGGAAAGCGCCGAGCGCAACCGAGCCGCCACCCAGCGAACCCCCTTCGAGCGGGTGGTGGAGATCTGGCGCTGCCGGAATTGCCGGGGCCTGTGGCGCACTGACCGGGACGAGCGCTGCCCGTCCTGTGGCCGAGAGTTCACCGGGGAAGACCGCAAGCGCCCTGAGCTCGGCCGGGTCGAGTTCGCTATACCCAAGGATCACACCATCACCCTGTCGGTCGACGCCGCCGTCATGGTGGAGCCCGAGGATGAGCCCCACTACCTTGGCCGAGTCACCAAGGTAGACCACCGGCGGCGGCTGGTCGAAGTGGCGTGCAAGGCGTATGAGGCGGCGGGAACCACCGGTTGGATCACCCCCTCCTTCAACAAGCAGCTCTACGCCACCAAGCGCAGCACTCTGGCCTCGATTGCCTCGGGGAACGCCCGCAGCGTCCTGCTCTCCCAGCTCCTCATCGATCCCCAGGCGGTCTACGCGCCCCGGGTGTCTCCGAGGAGCGACTGGCTGACCCCCGGGATGCACAGCAACCCGGCTCAGGATCGTGGGATCGGGATCATAGTGGCGCTCGACCCGGGGCAGGCGGCCCTGATCCAGGGGCCTCCGGGGACCGGCAAGACCACGGTCATCGTGGAGGCGATCAAGCACCGCCTGGCGGAGCGCCCAGGCCAGCGGATCCTGGTCTGCTCCCACAGCAACCTGGCCGTGGACAACGCCCTGGAACGGCTGGCGGGAACTCCGGGGCTGAGGGCGGTCCGGGTGGCCAAGGCGGAGCGGGTCAACCAGGCCGTCGACAGCTTCCGAGTCGAGGACGAGGACGATGAGCGGCTGCTCAACGCCAACGTCTTCTTCGCCACCTGCGCCACCGCGGCCACCTCCTCGATAACCACCGATGACGCCTACGACATGGTGATCCTCGACGAAGCCAACAAGGCCCGGATCGACGAGGCGCTGCCCTGCCTCCAGCTGGGCGCCGCCGTGGTGATGGTGGGGGACCACAAGCAGCTGCCCCCGGTCGAGGACGACGCGATCTACCAGATCGTGGAGGATCACCCCGAGCTGGAGGAGATCGTCGACACCAGCCTCTTTGAGCGCTGCTGGGAGAGAGGGGTGCCGGAGCAGGCGCGCTGCCTCTTGGTGGAGCAGCACCGCATGCATCCGGAGATCTCGGCCTACATCAGCGCCGCCTCCTACGACAACCAGCTCCAGAACGCGCCTGAGGTGCTGGAGTACCAGTACGTCACCCGCCGTCCCTTCCCGGTGGCCCTGCACATGGTGGACACCACGGGCCTGCGCGGTGGACGGGAGCGGCGCGGGGCTGGCGGCGCCCTCCGCAATGACGCGGAGGTGCGGGTCTGCGCTCAGGTGGTGCGGATCCTCGACGAGCGGGTGGACCCCGGGCTCTCGCTGGCGGTCATCGCCATGTACGCAGACCAGGTGGACCGACTGCGCCAGGCGCTCAGCCGCCGCCACTTCCGCCGCCAGGTTCGGATCGACACTGTGGACTCGTTCGAGGGCCGCGAGGAGGACATGGTGGTGATCTCCCTGGTCCGGAGCAACGAGCGCGGCCGGATCGGGTTCCTCAGGGTCCCCAACCGTCTCAACGTGGCTATCTCTCGCGCCCGCCGCCTGGTGGTATGCGTCGGTGACGCCGCCACCCTGCGCGCGGGCGAGGAGACCATGTACGGGCGGCTGGTGGAGGCCGCTCGTGGCTGTGGCGGCTACGTCATGGCCACCGAGCTCCTTGGCGGCCGCTCCAGCGTCCGGGCCCGCCCGGCCCGCCGCGGCGCGGTCGCCGCCCCCGGAACGGCTGCGGAGGGCGACCCCAACGCTCCTCGTCGGCATCGTCGGCACCGCCGCCGGCATCCCCCGGCGGTCGTGGGCGAAGCTCCGCAGGGCCGTGCTCCCGGCGCCCAGGTCCCGGTTCCTGACGTCACCGACACCGCTGCGAGCCCTCGGCGCCGGCGCCACCGGCATCGCTCTCGGGGGGGCTGGATCGGCAACCCACCTGTGGTCGGCACGGACGGCACCCAGGCCGCCTTGGTGCCGGGAGGGCGCCCTGACGCCGCCGTCGACGGAGCCCACCGCCGCCGCAGCCGGCACCGCCGGCACGGGCCCCGGCCGCCCGGTGAGGCCGACGCCCAGGTGTCCATCGCTGAG
>PLTL01000238.1 GCA_003164475.1 Candidatus Dormiibacterota bacterium
CTGACGGCGTCGCCGACTGGGACCAGCATCTGAGCGCCTACGACTTGGCGCTCTTGCTCCCCTACGAGTGCGACGCGGACGAACTCGAGCGGCTCCGCCTCCTCGATGAGGGGAGGAGCCAACAAGCGGACGGCGCGAAGCCATGGGTCGTCGACGGCAGGAGCTGGCACCTGGGACAGCAGGCATCGGCAAAGACGCGCCCGATGGCAGAGATGCTGGTCGGACTCATTGCCGCCGCCGCCCCGGACACGGCACCGGTCTGGAGCCAGAAGACTTACGTCAAGTGGGAGGTCGAGGGCACCAGCTGGCTCAACCTGTGGTGTCGAAGTTCCTGGTTGTGGCTCGGAATCCGCGAGGGCCTGGTCAGCAGCGAAGACGTTGCCCGCAGATTGGGCTTTCCCCTGGTCGACACGCCATCCTGGACGAACAATGGCCCCTCGCAAGTGCAGCGCCGGCAAAGTCGAGGCTGGACCTGGATCATGCTCCGGAATCCGGAGGACCTCGGGGGTGTGCCTGCGGGCGCACTGACTCAGCTCCTGACCGAGGCATATGGCTCGTGCCTCGCTGCTCGCGGCCGAGAAGAGACGGGCGATAAGCCCTGGCTCGTTGACGGGCGGCAGTGGCACCTTGGCGAGCGGTGCTCCCTCAAGACCCGACCGATCCTCGAATCGCTCCTCGGGATTATGGCCTCGGTCGCGCCTCCCGACAGCGGCCCCCGCTGGAACAAGTACTACATCGGCTACGAGGTCGGTGGGCGTCTGTGGGTCTCATTGAAGCCCTGGGACAGCTGGGTCTGGCTTCGCCTTCACGGGACGATGCTCTCGAGCCACGCCGTGTCGGATCGTCTGGGATTCGAGCACCTTTCATCGGACGAGGAGCCGGTGTGGACCTCGGAGGGGCCATCTCTGGTCCAGCCCTCGACGCGCCTGCGGGGCATTCGCATCATGCTGCGCAGTCTCCATGACGTTCAGGGGGGCAGCGCCGCTGCGATTGGGGACGTGCTGCGCATGTCGCTCGGTTCCGCTGCGGCTGGGCAGGTCAGCCCAGTGGCGGGCGAGGACGACGACGAGGAGGTGGGCGTCGCTGTCCTTGAGGCGGACAGCGCGTTGGCGCCGGCGGACGCCGCGAATGGGGCGGAGTCGGCCGCAACCTGAGGCTTCCCACGCGACGCCGCCGAGCGTCTCAGCTTGGTCGGTGATGGCCAGCCTATAGACGGGCGACTCGCCAAGGCGCTCGTGTCGGCACGCCTCGGCGTTGGTGAGCTTTGCCTTGGGAGACTGAGCGCGGTGCTCGCAACGCCCCCGGAGGGAGTGGCACCTGGGAATTACTCGGCGTCGCGAGCGAGCGTGTCCTCGAGGGCAGTCAGAAGTTCAGCATGCTCGCGGATGGTCGTCGATCTCAGGTACTCGCGCATCCCTCGCAGCGCTCCATCCCGATATTCAGGAAGAGACATCCGAGCCTCAGCGGCCATGGTCTGGACGCGCTGTCGCGTGAGCGACTGCCTGACGCTGCTGAGGCGCGGTGCGGGTAATTGGAAGACGCTTGGCCGGTACTCGGCACGGCGCATCGCCCGCTCAATCTGGGGCCCATAGGCGAGTAGCTGGCCCCACTCTGCAACCGGATCCTCGATCGGCTGGGCCCATGTGACCAAAGTGAGCCCCGTGAGGAAGAGGGCGAGCATCTCCTCGCGCTGGTCGAACTGGCTGAGATCCCGACTGACGAAGGCGTCGAATCCAGCGCGCCGAGCGGCGAGGTAGAGGATCCAGTCAGGGGTGGAGATCCGAGTCAATGCGGACAGCTCGTCGCTGACGTGGACGTAGCGGGCGCTCTTGTCGAGTAGCTCGACGTGAAGGCCTTCCGGTGGCTTGGGAAATCCCTGGTCGAGAAGGAAACGGAGCGGCGGCACCTAGAGGGGGCCTAAGCGGCCAGCCGGTGGGCGCGCAGGCCTCTCTCGAGCGCGATGGCGTCATCGACGTCCTCGAGGCGAAGTGCCGGATAGAGCTCGACGATGTCCGCGGAACCAAGCCTTCGCTCCTCGGTGAGCGCAAACAACGACGCGGAGGGAATCCGTGTCTCACGGACGCAGGGTTCACCGCTCAGGACCCACGGCGAAATTGCGGTGCGACGCGACGGCCAGAGTAGGTGGGGTCCATGCCACCTTTGGCGCCGTTCCGGGCTTCGGGGCACACTCCCGTCGACCACCGGCATAAGCATGTCGAAGCGATCGACAAGGGGAACCAGGACGTCGAAGAGCTGAATTCCAGTGAGTTCGTCGACGGCAGCGTCGCCGATGAGGAAGATGCTCCCGTCGCTTCTGACGCTGCCGTTCCCGGGAAGCTCGCCCCGATCCAGCCGCTGCCGAACCTCCACCGCCCGCTGACCTGCACGTGGCGGGGCCATTCCCTTGAGCCGAAGCCAGGCGAACATGCGGAGGAGGACTAGGTCGCGATACGACCACGACTTTGGGTGGAGGTGGTAGTGGTCGGGGACTAGTAGGCCCTCACGAGCCCAGTAGTAGACGGTCGTTCGCGGCACCCCGGAAAGCTGGCTGGCACGCTCCGC
>PLTL01000271.1 GCA_003164475.1 Candidatus Dormiibacterota bacterium
ACATGCGCGACGGTGCTCGGGGATCGCCGCAGCAACGGCCATGCCGTACCTCCGTCGCAGCGACCGGTCGGCGTCACGGAGCCCAGCGGGGCCAAGCCGGTTCAGCACCACCAGGCTCGGCTTGATCCGCACTTGGCCGGCCAGGGATCCGGAGAGGGTGCGGTCCAGAAGGTCGGTCCCCAGCTTGGTGGGCACAGCCACCCAGACCAGCAACTGGCAGGCGAGCGCGGACACCTGGGCAGGCCGGCAGTCCAGCGCACCAACATCGATGACCACGAGGTCGAAGCGGCGTCGGAGATGGGCCACGACCTCAGGAAGGAGCGTCTCCGGACCGGTCTCCCCGACAGCCACGATCGAGCGCCCGGCCAAGACGTTGAGGCCGACGGCGGTCTGCAGGTGCCGGGTTATCAGATCATCACTGACCGGCCGCAGGGTGGTCTCGTGGGCTAGGAAGTTGAGCGAACGGTCCTCGGCGAGGTCGAGTTGGACCGCGACCGCTCCAAGGTGGGGGTCGGCATCGATGAGGACCACCGTCATCCCCTCGGCGGCCAGCCCAACCGCCAGGTTGACACTGAGGAAGGTCCGGCCCGGAGCCCCGGTTGCCCCAGTCACGCCGATCACCCGGCCCGGGCGCGGGTGGCGCCCTGCGGGCGCCCCGTGAGTGTCAACCGGATGGCTCGAGATGGCCTTTCGAGACCTCAGAAGGTTCACCACGGCATCAACCCGTGCCCGATGCCGGTATCGGTTTCGAGCAAGTCGGGGCCGCGGTTCCCCGCTGGATCGCCCGGAGTGCCTGGTAGGGGTCCGAGATCGACTGTTCCGTGCCCTCGCAGGCGACGGCTCCCGCTGGCACCGCCCAGATCGGTTCGGTGGCGTCCAACAGCAGCCATGGGGCGACCTGCTGCGGCCTCACCGCAATGCTGATCGTGTGGGAGGGGCCGTCAACCCCTACAACAGAGACCGACTGCGCCAGCGGCACCACGCACCCGACCGAGGTGACGCTGCCGCACAGGTTGGCCCCGGGAGCCACGCTGCCTGCCTCCGGCCCCGAGACTGCGAAGAGGTCGACCTTGTCCCCGCTGGCAACCCCGGGCGGCATGAAGGAGAGATCGAGGGTCAGCCTGCGGAGCGAGGAGCCCGAGCCGAAGGCCAGATCATGACGGAGGATCAGCGCCCCCGTGGGAATCGTCACCAGTGCCACCGCGCCTTGGACCTCTCGGAAGCTGGCCTCGGGGATCGCGTCCTGCTCGGCGGCCGCGCTCAGATGCACCAGCATCCCCCCCGAGCCGAGATCGCCAGTACTGGCCTGGAGCACCTCTCCCGCCACGATGGTGTGGCTGGAGACCAGGACCCGGATTTCACCGTTCTGGGCCGCGCTCCCGAGCACGAGGAAGCCGGCCAAGGCCCCGCAGAAGGTGACAAAGCCCAGTATCACCGCTGCCCGCCGCCTCACCGGCAACCCCCCCCACTCGCGCCCCCTAGCCATCCGGGGTGAACCCGGCCATCCATGGCAGGTCCCCGGGATCGTGCACGGATCCGCCCGGGCGATAGGGCGAGCCGCGTAGTTACGAAAGAGTAACATATGGCTTGACGCGATCCCCTCCGAATGCCAAACATCTCGATTAGGCAGCCTCCCTGAGAGACGGAGCGCAGGCATCGCTGCGGAGCTTGGAGATGGCGCGCTTGTAGAGACCGCGTACCCTCTCCCGGGGTACCCCCCAGTTGGCCGCTATCTCACGCGTGGTGCGACCCTCGATGAGGTGGGCACGGACCACCCGGGCCTGTCTGGGAGTCAGCCGAGAGAGGATCTCCTGAACGGTGTCGGCCTGGCACACGATGCCCGAGGGGTCAGACCCGGAGTCTCCCAGGGCTTCGTGTCCGGGATTCGCCTCCAGCAGCGCCTCCAGCGAAGGCCCGGAGTAGCGGGCGCGGACCTGGTCCGACTCCCAGCGGTGGTGCCAACGGTGAAAGGCAATACTGCGGAGCCAGGCGCGAAGGCTGGCCTCGCGGTCCCCCTGGAACGTGTGGATCCGGGTGATGGCCGTCGCGAACACGTCTTGTACCAGGTCGGCCCGATCCTCCGGTGGCCTGCGTCCAAAGCAGCGCTCCACGTCTCCCCGGAACGTGAGGAACATCCATGCCACCGCCTCGGGCTGGCCCTCGCGGAGCGGGTTGATCCAGGTCGCGAATTCCGTATCCCCCACTTGAGACCCCTCCTCACCGGGTCCGCCCCCGGACCCAGGCCGGCAGTCTCGACCCCGGCAGACCCGGTTCTGTCCCGGCCCGCAGAGCCACTCCTCCCGGAATGTGCACGGAAATCGCACCCTTTGGACCAGGGCCCTCGCCAGCCCCTAATCTGTGCAGCGAGCCGTGGAGGGACAGGCTTGTCAGCTGGGGACAGGTCGGAGATATTGGTGGTCGACGACGATCCTGAAAGCCTTCGCGCCATCGCTGACCTCTTGAGCGCTGACGGCTACCGAGTCGTCTGCACCACCGGTGGACGCGAGGCGCTGCGCCGGATCGCCAAGGAGCGCCCCGACTGCGTGGTGCTGGACTACGCCATGCCCGAGGTGAGCGGGCTCGAGGTCCTGCGAATGCTGCGCGACTCCGGCGACCAGGTTCCGGTGGTGATGCTGAGCGCCAAGCTCGATTCCTACGACAAGGTGGCCGGATACTCGAGCGGAGCCGATGTGTATGTCGGCAAGGACGAGGATCCCGGAGTGTTGCGAGCGGCGGTGCGCCGCTTGTTGCAGCGTCGAGGGCGCGACGCGACGAGGATCGACGCCGGGGGGTTGACGATCGACGTCTCGACCTGGTCCTGCACAGTGGACGGCGAGCCGGTCAGCCTGCCGCCCCGTCTGTTCACGCTCCTTCACGTCCTGGCCAGCCAGCAGGGTCGGGTCCTGCGCAAGGAGCAGCTGGTCCGCCAGGTCTGGGGCGTCAACTCCGATATCTACAATCGTGCCGTCGACAACGCGGTGGTGGAACTGCGCCGTTTGCTCGGAGACAGCAGCGCCCACCCGCGCTTTGTGCACACTGTGCGTGGCGTCGGGTACAAGTTCGAGGTGGGGGAATGAGACCGCCTTGGTGGCCGACTGAGGCTGCCGCGGCGGTGCCGGCATCCGATGTGGCCAGCGAGATCGTGGGGGGCTCGCTGGCGGGAGTCGCGGTCTTCGACTCCTCGGGCCGTCTTGCCTACTCCAACGATGCCTTTCAGCAGTCCTCACTGCTTCTGGCTCTGGTCGACCCCGCCGGGTATCTTGCCGATGGTTCCTTGGAGCAGGTCCGCCGCGCAGTCGTCCAGCGCGGGAGCGCCGCCAGACCCCGGGCTGCCGTCACCAGCTCGGGTGGGCAACCGCTGGACGTCGAGCTGATCCCCCTGAGGGCCGCGCCCGAGTGGACGGCGCTGGTGGTCCGTCCGCGGGGCCTGGGCCAAGATCAAAGCGCCGACCAGCTCACGCTGAGCATCCTCGTGCATGAACTCAAGGGCTCGCTGCTGCTGGCCAACGAGTCGCTGGAGGCGCTGATCCAGATCGCGGAGTCGGGCCCCACCGAGCTTCGCGCGGCGGTCACCCGCCAGGCTCGCTCCGTGGCGCGGCTCAGCGCCCTGGTCCAGGGCCTCGGCGACCTCAGCTCGGCCCGAGAGATGGTCCGGACCCGCCAACCGAGGACCCGGGTAGACCTCGGCCGGCTGGTCGAGGAGATCGGGGCCTCGTACCAAGAGCTGGCCGCCGCCAACGGCCAGCAGTTGGACCTCCAAGTCGATCTGGCGGTGCCCCGCATCGAAGGGGAGCCGGCATTACTGGGCAGGGCCATCGCCAACCTGGTGGACAATGCCCTCAAGTACGGTTCATCCGCCCGTCCGGTGCGGCTCGGGCTGAGGCGCAGAGGCGCCCTCGCCGTGGTCGAGGTGGAGGACAGCGGGCCTGGGATCGACCCTGAGGACCAGGCCAAGATCTTCACTGAGTTCGTCAGACTCCCAGGGGCTCGAGCAGGGCAGACCCCAGGGAGCGGGCTCGGCCTGGCGGTGGCCAGGCGCGTCGCCGAGGCCCACGGGGGACGGCTCTCGCTGGAAAGCCACCCTGGCGTTGGCAGCGTCTTCAGACTCAGCTTCCTTCTCGGTCGAGAGGCCGTAGGAAGCGAGGACGAGGCTGGAGGTCCCCACTTGGGAGAGACGTCCCGCTGAGCTGGCCAGGTTCGGTGCCGGTCAGGGTTGGGGGCCGGTGTGGGACGTGGCCCTCCAAGCCGGATCAGAGGTTGACATCCTCTGGTCCGGCCAGACGGTACACTCCCGAGTGGGTACCAAGCCCGCATGGCTCAATTGGCTAGAGCAGGGGACTCTTAATCCCAAGGTTGCAGGTTCGATTCCTGCTGCGGGCACCACTTTCGTGGGGAGGTACAGC